>CANEVP010000064.1 GCA_947442475.1 Rickettsiales bacterium | reverse complement strand
TCGGGGGATGCTGGGGTTAAGGCGGATGCCATAAAAACAAGTTTCCCAGATGAGTTATTTCAAGCAATGAAGAGACGGGGCATCTCTGATGTTATTAGAGATGAAAATGCCAAAGGTTAAGTGATTGTCGAAGGATCTATTCTCAAATACGACGAGGTAAATCTACTCTAAGAATGCTCTTTGGGTTTGGGGCTGGCAGAAGTTACTTTTATTCAGATGTAAATTTCATTGATGGAGTGAGTCACAAAAACTTAGGCATGATTAGTGTGAGGAAGGCGAGTTACTTATTGGGAGGATTCCATGCAGCTGGACAGACTCCTGAGGTTTTGATGCATAGTGCAGCTAAAACAATCGTAGAAGATCTGCAAAAAAATTAAGTTTCAAAACGGCAATGGCTCCCCTTTTTTTAAACAACTTATCCCTTCCAAACTTTCTAATTCTAAAATAAAATCGGAGGCCAGATTTTAGAACCTTACCTCCACCCACCCCTTGTTATTTCCCAACTAAATTTTACCTTCGCCACTTCTCTTTTTCTTAAAAACATCTCTAATCCAAAATGAACATCATCCTCGCCAAGCCACGCGGTTTCTGCGCTGGCGTTACACGTGCTATTGAAACTGTTGAGAAGGCGATTGCTAAGTTTGGGGCGCCGGTTTATGTGCGGCATGAGATTGTGCATAATAAATTTGTGGTTGAGTCGCTGCGCCAGAAGGGCGCGATTTTTGTTGATGAGGTTGATCAGATTCCAGTTGGTGCGATTACAATTTTCTCAGCGCATGGCGTTTCTGATCAAGTTGAAGAAGACGCGGTGGGGCGAGGTTTGGACGTGATTGACGCCACTTGTCCGCTAGTTAGCAAAGTGCATCGTGAGGCCAAAAAATATGAAGAAGAGGGCTGTGAGATTATTTTGATTGGGCACCGCGGACATCCTGAAGTTGAAGGCACTAGCGGTCGGGTTAAAAAAGAAGTGATTTTAGTAACTGACGAAAATGATGCGCGAACTGTCGAAATCAAAAACCCAGAAAAAATTTCTTACGTAACTCAAACCACTTTGAGCGTTGATGACACCAAAAAAATCGTCGAAATTTTAGAAAAAAGATTTCCGCAAATGCACCAAGGTCTTGCAACCAAAGATATTTGCTACGCCACGCAAAACAGGCAAGACGCGGTTCGCGACCTTTCCAAGATGGTGGATATTTTGCTGGTGATTGGCGCCAAAAATAGCTCAAATTCAAATCGTCTGCGTGATTTAGGTGAAGAATGTGGCTTGCGCTCCTACTTAATCAACGGTGCTGCTGATATTGACCGCAGTTGGTTTGAGAATGTCAAAAATATCGGACTAACCGCAGGAGCTTCAGCGCCAGAGGTTTTGGTGCAGGAAGTGATTAATAAAATTAAAGAAATTTCACCGTCGGATGTGACCGTTTCAGACATGAATGGCATTACCGAAAACACCTTTTTTGTTTTGCCGCGCAAGGTTCGTAAATAAATAAGCCCCGCAAAACTTTCGCCATGCGGGGCCATTTTTAGCAATTAAGAAAAATTGTTAGAAATTGTAAGCAACTCCAATTTGAGCAACTCTAATTTTTGATTTTACTTCATTAATGCCGCCAGCGTCAGGAGTTTTGAAAGTTGGTGTTTGGGAATTATACTCAAAACCAACAGTTAGCTCTTTCGACAATTTGTAAGCCACGCCAATGCCGCCAATGAAACTGGCTTTTGATCCAGATTTTTTCTGATCCAAACTTTTCCAATCTACTTTGTAAGAAACGTTAGCCAAGCCGCCGGTGACGTAAGCTGAGATATTGTCGGTAATGTCGTAACCAACATCCACCTTAGCGCCGTAGCGGTAGCTTGAAGACACAGTGTCATCATCTTGGTCTTTTGCTTTTAAGCTTAATTTGTCAAAGAACACGCCAGGTGCGACAAAAACTTGGCCAAAATTAATTGCGTATTTGTAGCTCGCGCCCACACCAATTGCTGAATCTTTAAAATCGCTGTAATTGCTGGAGGCTACGTCGGTTCTTTGATATTGGTTGGTTGCAGAAGAGCGTAGAAGGTTAATTCCAAGAAGATTTCCCTCGGTCTTTGCCAGTGCTGAAGAGGTAATCAAGGTTGCTAAAATTGAGGTGGTAACAAGGAGTTTTTTCATAGAATTTGTGATTTGATTTTGATTAAAAATCAGCACAAACCAGAGAGGTAAGTGATCTCTGGATTCATCACAAATTTAAGAAGAATTAAAGAGGAAAAATTCTTGGTCCAAGAATTTCTAAGGTGGAGATGAAACTACAACTTTAAGTCAAATTATACTTGTGATGAAAGTACTGACTTAGCTTTGTAAAAAAGCTGGGAGGAAAATTATTTTTGGAGAAAAAAAATGACAAGTAATTTAATTGTCACGGCTGATTAAATCCACCCAAGTAATGCTTCGAAAAGCTCAGCATGACTTGGGTGGTATTTAGAATTAGTAAAAGTTATTTCTCCGCGTTAACCACAAACGAAACTTCAATCGAATCTTCCACGCCATTCGCTTTTTTCACATCGCTATTTCCAACCGCAAAATCATTACGTTTGATTATAGTTTTGCCAGTAGCGCGCGCTTTATTTGGAGCTGATTCTTCGAAAGCAAATTCCAAAGTTGCCGGAACAGTTTTGCCTTTGATGGTCAAATTACCGTCAGCACGAAAGTTTTTGCCTTGGGCAGAAAACTTTTCAGCGGTAAAAGTCGCTTTCGGAAATGCTTTAGCTGAAAGCCATTCTGGGCTTTGAACCGCGCCATTAGCTTCGGCAAGCGATACTACAACTGAAGTCACGTCAATATCGATTGCCACTTTGCTTTTGGCTAATTGGTTTTTGTCGAAGTTAATTTTGCCGTCAAATTTTTTGAAATAGCCAACTAGATCCGAGCCGTCTTGCTTAAGGACACTCTGAAAAACCTACCACCCATCTCTAAAAATCACTAAATTTCTTTTAAAAATCTTCAAAAAGATCCAAATAATCCCTTGCAATAAAGGGGGTTTAGCCCACTATTCGCAGAGCTTCACAGCTATTTGAATTCAGTTT
>CANEVP010000063.1 GCA_947442475.1 Rickettsiales bacterium | reverse complement strand
TTCAAAAAATGCCAAAAAATAATCGCAGACTTACCGATCGAGAAATCAAAGAAGCTAAACCAAAAGATAAGAATTATTTTTTATTTGAT
Source organism: Rickettsiales bacterium (assembly GCA_947442475.1). GTDB lineage: Bacteria > Pseudomonadota > Alphaproteobacteria > Rickettsiales > UBA1997 > UBA2645. Next base: position 3,057 of record CANEVP010000063.1, on the reverse strand, counting down.
GATGCAAAACTAAGACTTCTGATAAGACCAAGTGGCACGAAGGTTTGGCAGTATCCTTATAAGCTAAACGAAAAAAATAATACTGTTACGCTAGGAAAATATGGCGATAGAACAGGGTTTGTGTCATTGGCTGATGCTCGAAAAATGATAGATGAAATTAGAGACCTACTTTCTCGTGGCCTCGATCCAAACAAAAATAAAAAATCTCAGAAACAAGAGGCGCTATTAAGAGCTGAAAATACTTTTGAAACTATTGCTGAGGAATGGCGGCAAAAACAATCTTGGACCGAGAAGCATTCTAAAAATATTCAGAGCCGATTACAAAAAGATGTTTATCCGATAATTGGTTGGAAAGGAATCAAAGAAGTTACGATCCAAGATATTTTGCAAATTTTACGAAACATTGAACAGCGTGATGCAGTTTCGGTGGCACAAAGAATTAACGGCTATTGCACCGAAATATTTGATTACGCTTTGGTGATGGGAATTTGTGATTCAAATCCCGCCTTGGGCAGAGCAAAATTTTTAAAAGCTCATACGATACAAAACCGCGCTCATCTTTCCGACAAAGAATTACCTGATTTTATCAGAAAACTTTACTCATCCGATGACACGAACACAACTTTACTCGCAATCAAACTATTGGTTCTAACCATACAGCGCCCCGGTGAAATCAGATTTGCTGAGTGGAAAGAATTCGATGAGAAAAAAGCAATTTGGCATATTCCGGCTGGGAGAATGAAGAAAAAGCGTGAACATCTTGTGCCGCTGCCAAAACAGGCTTTGGAAATTCTGAAAAATATTCGAACTCTAAGCGGTCGTTCCCCTTACCTATTTCCTGGAAAAGTTGGAATGATGAAAAAGCCAATTTCTGATGTGGCTCTGATTAAAGCGATGAAAAAACTCAGCGAAAACAAGATGACTCCGCACGGCATCCGCCACACCGGATCAACTATATTAAACGAGAGCAGTTTTAATTCAGATTGGATTGAAAGACAGCTTTCGCACGTAGAAGAAAACAAAGTTCGCGGCACTTACAACAAAGCTGAATATTTAGAACAACGAAAAGAGATGATGCAATGGTGGGCTGATTATTTAGACAAATTAAACAAATAACTTACTTAAGCTCATAACTTTTAATTAAGGATTTTATATCCTCGACTCTCCAAGCTACTGCTCTCTCAGCTATTTTTATAGGTTTTGGATATTTTCCATCTTTCACACCTTGCCACCAAGTCGACCTTCCCACGGGGAAAATATTTAAAATTATTGGAAGACGAACAAAGCCAATGTCTGGCAATGAATAATCGGAATTTTTTGATGTCATTTGTTTGCTCACAATGGTTGTTGAAATTGTGAGCCAAACTTAAAATGGGGGGCGTATGGAAATCGGTATGGCTGCCGTATTAAAATCGGTATGATTTTGATTATACCGCAAGGAAGAGATGAGTTTTAAATGATAGCTGGTTCGTAATTTCTGATAACTCTGGTAACAACGCCCCAGATTCTATCAAGCGAGCTTTCGTCAATTTCAATGTCGGGACAATTGTCGTTGCTGCAAGTGAGCTTGATCTTATCGCCTTCTTTGATCAGTTTTTTGATAACAGCCTTACCAGTATCAGCGATAGCGATTACGATATTATTGTTATTCAGATCTTTGGTGTGATTAACCAACAAAAGATCATTCTCCAATATGCCCTCCTCTTTCAAGTTGCAGCCAGACATCTGAATCAGAAAGTGATCCTGAATATTGTTGATCAGTAATTTTTCAGTTGGTTTGCGTTTTTCGTGCTGCTCTTTATTGGCAATTGAAGGAACGCCGTCCTCATATTTCATTTCGTAGAATGGCAACTCGTGTTTCTTGTAAGTGCTTAGAAGCTTAATATCATCTTTGGTTAGTTCTTCCGGAACTCTTATTGATTTTGTGCCACTAGGATTTGGCTTTCTACCAGCCCCAGCTCTATACCCACCATGTGTAATTTTTTCGTTAGATTCCATCTGTTAGTTGTCCAAAAATGACACGATTTTTTTCATAAAGATTTCTGACGCTTGAATTATGTGGTAATAAATCAAAATAGCCAATGTATTCGGCGTCCCCCAAAATCAAATTTCCTTAATCTTTTCTTAAGATTTGCTGTTAAACGACCGAATTTTAACATGATAAATAGTAACAAAGTTTTATTTAAGAAATCATTCAATATCTCGCGAAGTTTTGAAAAATTGATCGATGGTTTCAAATTTTACACTGATCCCAAGGACGGAATAAAAGATGTCAAAATTAAGGATGTAACCGTTGTCTCGCCTTGTGAAAGTTATGACTTTTCTTTTGCCATAAACGACAACAAGAAAGCGATATTTGATGCCATCAAGGCGAAGAATATTTCTGCCAGATGTCTTGTTGTTAAAGAAATAGCCCTCGACGTAGTTTTTTATGATGGCGTTTTGAGCAAGAAGAAAAACAACAGAATGCTGGTTAAAATCAGCTATTTTAACCAGTGCAAAACTACCAATGAACACCCTGTAATTAACAAATATCTCAAATCGTGGGGCTTGCTAGAAGGACGACATTGCTGAAGAACCTCTGCCGATGTAATTAACCTCCCCCTCACTTCGAAATAATTACTGTGATGAATAACCAACTATCTAAGGAATCCTTCCTGTTTGCGTGTGACATCTGTGAAAATGATAATCCATCAGTAACTCACCGAGTAGCCACTCACTTCGCTGATGAAATGAGCAATCTCGTATCAAATAATGCCTTTGTGACCGACAGCTTGAATTACTGCATCAATAAAAATGGCGATGCGGAAGAACTGTGCTTTAAGAACAGCCAGCCTGGATATTTTGATGACAACAACAACTTCACCTCAGTCTCTTTTGAAAATTTCACGAAATACAATTTGAAGCTAGGGAACCTCTGAACAACCCACAAATTCCTCACCACGCAACTGAGAATTTTTAGATTTTCCAAATCCAAAAAAATTCCCTCAGTTTTTACCATAATTTTCTCGCAAAATCAGCCAATATTTTAGCCAACCTTGTTACTTTTGTGGTTCT
>CANEVP010000062.1 GCA_947442475.1 Rickettsiales bacterium | reverse complement strand
AGTCTTTTTTAACCTCAAATTTTGACATGTTTTTAGCGCTTTTTTAGTAAAATTACGACCAATATCAGGATATATTGCGAGTAATTTTACTAAAAAATAAGCAAAAATAGGGCGAAATTTGAGGTTAAAAAAGACTTAGGACAGGCTCTTAAGACTCCAAATCAAAAAATATTCACATGTTAGAAAATCTATTCGCCGCAAGAAAGCGCCTTTATCCACAAAGTGTTAAAGGGCGGTTTCGTCGATTGAAATGGATGTTGAATACGTTTTTTCTGAGCGTTTTTTTTGGCTTGCCTTTCATTCGTTTTGAGCGCGCCGGAAATGCCCCAGATCAAGGTGTGTTAATCGATTTTGCACATAGCAAAGCTTATTTTTTCTTCATCGAAATTTGGCCGCAGGAAGTTTATTATTTGGCAGGAATACTTATCATTGCAGCGGTGACACTGTTTTTTGTAACATCGCTTTTTGGTAGAATTTGGTGCGGTTACGCCTGTTTTCAAACAGTTTGGACTGATGTTTTTGTGGGATTTGAAAGAATTTTTCAGGGCGATCGCAATAATCGTATTTTGCTAGATCGACGTAAGAATTTTGAAAAATTCTGGCGCAAATTTTTGACGCACGCTTCTTGGATAATTGTTTCTCTCCTTACAGGCTGGGGCTTCGAATGTTATTTTGGTGACGCAATTTTATTCACAAAAAATATTTTTCACGGCGAAATTGATGCAAGTTCGCTTGGTTGGATTTTAGGAATTGCGGCTTCAACCTACGTTATGGCTGGCTTCGCGCGTGAGCAGGTTTGCACTTACATGTGCCCTTACGCGCGTTTTCAATCGGCGATGTTTGACAAAAATACTTTAATTATAACCTACGACGAGAAGCGTGGCGAGAATCGAGGCAAGATGGCGCATGGCGAAGATTTCAAAAATCGTGGGCATTGTATTGATTGTAAGCAGTGCGTTGTGGTTTGTCCTGTTGGCATCGACATTAGAAATGGTTTGCAGATGGAATGTATCGCGTGCGGCTTGTGCATTGACGCTTGCGACAATGTCATGGAGAAAATTGGACTACCGAAAGGTTTGATTCGCTACGATACGATGGATCATTTGCTCAATCCTATTCCGGAAAAAAAGTTTAAAATTTTGAAGCCGCGCACTTTTCTTTACGGCGCGATTTTGACTTTGGTTTGCGGCATTATGCTGCGTAATTTGATTTTGAAGCCAACGCTAGAAGTCAGCGCTAGTCCTGATCGCAATCCGATTTTTGTGACGCTCTCAGACGGCTCAATTCGAAATGGCTACACGATTAAAATTTCTAACAAAACTCACGAGAAAAAAACTTTCGGCTTAAAAATTTCAACACCAAGTGAAGCAATTCTAAAATTGCAAAATGGCGATTTAACCGCTCTAGAAGTGGCGCCGGACGATGTTGGTAATTTTAAAGTTTTTGCGATTTTGCCAAAAGATTTAGTGGCAAAAAGTGACGAGGGCAGGGGTTTGTTGGAATTTGTGGTCACTGACGAATCGGGTCAGGGTGAGCAGAAAATTCAGGCAGTTTTTATTGGGAAGTAGGTAACTATTCTTGGTAAATAAATTTAAGCCCATGTGCAATGGCTGGCGGTACGGTTGAGCAGTGATATTCGTCTTCAAAGATTTTTAGTGTTGTGGTGATATTGGGTGAAATGTTAGTCGCATCTTGGAACCTCTGTAAATTATCAAAAAAATTTGGGTGAGAGTTTTCGCGACTGCCGGCGTAAAGGTAAATTTTTGTCGAAATAGTTTTTGAGAGATTGGAAATTTCTTCAAAAATTTGTCCATCTTCGTAATGAAGGATTGGGCTGATTAAGAGATAATTTTGGAAAATCGTTGGATGATTTAGTGCAATCCAAGATGCAAAAAGTCCGCCGAATGAGTGGCCAATTAAGGTTCTTTTGGATGTGTTGGTTCTGTAGGTTTGGTCAATGAAGGGGATTATTTCTGAGGTGATAAAATCTTTAAATTCTGTGGCGTGGCCGGAATGTTTTACGATTTCAGACTCAAGTTCTAAATTTTCATGCGTAAAATATTTGGTGAATTTATCGAATTTCCAAGGAAGCAAATCTCGGGCGCGATGAACCTCAGCTCTAGCGTTGCGCGTGACCTCATCTAATTCTTTAAAATCTAAATCTGCGTGGCCAATGCCGACGATAATTGTGTCGGGGATCATCGTCGTCAGTGACTTAGTGGCGCCGAGCAAGATTGGAAATATGAAATTTGGATCAGTTGTGAAAATAACTGGGTAGCAATTTTTGTTGTTTTGATAGTTGGGTGGCACAGCGATGAAAAGCTCGTAATCGATGTTGTTAGTTTGTGACTTTAGGATGTGGGTTTGCGAGTAAGGAATTCTAAGCATTCTGAAAGATTTAAATTTTGGCTAAAATTAATTCCATTCTCTGCTCAACATTAGTTCTCGATGCGGATTTTTGTGTAAGTGTCGCGCTCCATTTCCACGATGTCGACGGAAATATCGCAGCGGTTGGTGTGCAGCTTTAAATCTAAAAAGAATTGTTTGGCGAGTGTCGCGATTTTATCGGAGAGGCTTTTTCTGATGTCGATTGATCGACCAGATAAGGCTTTGAGAGTGATGTGAATGAAAGAGGCGGTTGATTGATCTGTGCGGCCAACTAGATACTTACCAAAGGCAAAAGAGCGACACTTACATTGATCTGCATCAAAATTTCCTTCATGCGCTTGCATGAGGTTTTGAATTTCTTGTTCTAAATTTTTTACAGATTTTTTGGGAATATCGGCTGAGTGCTCGATAACAAGATGAGGCATGTGAATCGTGTTTAAATAAGTCGCGTTTTTTTGAGAAAAACAAAGGCGATAGTTTCTACTACTTGAAAAGTAGTAGGGCGATAGCCCTATCTGTTTTGTTCATTGTGCAATGATGCAAGCATCACTGCGTATTGAAGCTAATCCGAAGATTAACTTCTTTTCTTAAGGAGGTAATCCAGCCGCAGGTTCCCCTACTGCTACCTTGTTACGACTTAACCCCAGTCACTCCTCCTACCGTGTAAAGCTGCCTCCTTGCGGTTAGCTCACTCTATTCGGGTAGAAACAGCTTCCATGGCTTGACGGGCAGTGTGTACAAGACCCGAGAACGTATTCACCGTAGCGTGCTGATCTACGATTACTAGCAATTCCAACTTCATGAGGGCGAGTTGCAGCCCTCAATCTGAACTGAGATGGCT
>CANEVP010000061.1 GCA_947442475.1 Rickettsiales bacterium | reverse complement strand
TCATGCGCGCAATAAAATCATTGTAGTTTTTGGCAGTCATCACGCCGCCATCAATGCGATAATCGCCAAAACGCACGCCGGTTTGCACGTCTTGCAAAACAAATTTTTCACCTTTGCCAATTGGTTTTTTCAACTGTTCAAGGCTAAAACCTTCAAGTACTTCAAGGTTTTTATAATCAAGTTTGGGCGGTAAAATATTTTCTTCTTTTGAACTCAAAACAAACGGAATGGCAAAATCATATTTTTCAAAATCTTCACACAATTCAACCGCAATTAAATCGCCCGCCGCGTTTGATTTATCTGATTCTTCGCTAATTTCGCCAACCAAACCTTCTTTAATCAAATCTTCATAAAATTTTTCAAATTTCGGATGTTCAACAATTGTCAAAACATCTAAAAAATTTTCAGGGTTTTTGCCTTCAGAAATCAGCTTGCGGTTTTCTTTTTTACTTTGTTCAAAATCAGATCCGCGCCACATCAAACGAAGTCCGCGACCAATTGTTTGCTCGAGCAAAATTTTAGAAGCCGAAGATCGAAGCGGCACAATCACGCAAACATTGTTGACATCAAAACCTTCGCGCAACATCAAAACGCTAATAATCACGCGCGGCTTTTGGTGGGCGTCAATATTGAATAATTTTTCTTTTAAAACCGCCCATTCTTCGCGGTTAATTTCGCCTTTTTTGTTTGAGTCAACCCGCAAAATTTCATCAGCCGCAATTCCTTCTTCTAAAAAAAACTTTTCTACCAAGCCGTTCACCGCCGTATCTTCGCAAATCACCAACATTTTTGGATGTTTAGTTTCATCAATTTTAGCAAAATCATTTTCTAGCTTTGCTAATTTCGCTAAACCCGCTCTAAGCATAATTCGCTGCCCTTCCGAGATTCCCAACAATTTACCATTTTCATCCCGAAGCGCCCTAAATTCTAAATCTTCATTCGCCTGCGCTGCAAATTCGCGCCGCTTCATCAAAGTTAAGGCTTTAACCAAGCCTAATTTCATCGCAGTTTTTAAATCAAAATCGCAAACAATATGGGCAAAATAATTTAATTTTGGATTTTCGCCCGCGCCAACTTGGTTGTAAGGTGTTGCCGAAAAGTCAATTTGGGCAAAGCTTGGTACGTCTTTTTGAATTTTACTTTTGGCAATAAAATTCAAACTATTTTGCCATTCAACTTCGCTGGTTTCGCCGTCTTTTTTAAATTCGTGAATGTGATGCGCTTCGTCGTTAAAAACCATCAGGCTTTTTAAATTTGCCAAAAAATTCAAAATATTGCCGCGTTCAAAATTTCGATTTAACTGGTTTAAATCGTTGCCTTGCGAGGTTCCAGGCGAAAGCGGCAAAAAGCTTTTTGCTATTTTTGAAAAATTTTTATCCGCGCCAATTGCCACAATTTCTTCATCCTCTTCAATTTCTTCTTCTTGCTCTTTAATGGTTTGCCAATTGGCAACCGCCACAATTCCGCCGCCAGTTATTTTTTTGCCAATTTCGTTTTTTTCACAAACCGAAGATGCAAAAAAAGCAAAAACTTCTTCGCGATATTTTGGCGGAATAAAAAGCTCGCAAAATTTTTTAATATCCGACTGCGAAAAATCTCTTTTGCCGTCTTTTTCTTTGCCCGCAAAAGCGTCAAGCAAGCGTTCGTAAACAATCAAACCCGGAGCCACCACCAAAAAGTTTTTAGTAAAAAGCTGATTTTCTTTGTCGCGATTGGCGTTGAGCAATTGCCAAATCATCAAACTTTGCAAAACCCAAGTTTTGCCCGTTCCGGTTGCCATTTTTAGGCAATATTTTGGATAATTATTTTTTTCGCCATCAATCAATTTAAGGCTTTGCTCGCTTTCAAGCAAAGCTTCGGGCGCAATTTGCAAATAAAGATCTTTAAGCGATTTAATTTTCAAAACCTCGTGAGCAAAAATCACATTCAAAATTGCCTGTTTTTGCCCTTGGTGAAAATTAAAATTGCGACTCAAGCAAGAATCTGCGCCAAACCAATGTTGCAACAAATCTGCGGTTGTTTGGCTAACTTGCTGCAAAATTTGCGCGCTGCCATTTTCAATTCCAAAGCAAAATTCGGTAGTTTTGGCACTTAAATTTTTGCTTAAAGTTAGTTGGTTGATTAGTTTCATAAAATTTAAACCTCAACAATGCTTTCGGCTTCAAAGCCAAAAATATCAACCACGCGCACGCAAATTTTTCTCGCCCCATCTTTTTTTGGCAAATTCGTCAAAACTGCTTTTTTCACCACGCGAAACGGGTCGTCGTCATTTTCGGTGTTGCCGCGATAATCTTGCCAAATTGAGTGAAAAACCTCGCCGTCAAAATCAGGATCAACGCTCCAATATTCAATCAAAGCAAGGCGATCATTTTCGATAAAATTTTGTAATTTTTCTCTGGAGCCGCTGTCTAAATTTAAAGCTTCGGGCGAAAGCAAAATGTAGTTTTCAAGCTCAACTTCCAGCGTTTCATCTTCGGCGTTAATTTGGCGTTTTACTGGTTTTAGGGTTAAATATTGCAGCGACGAAAATTTCACTTCTTCTTGCCTAATTTTATCGCCTTTTTTCTTCATGCGATCAAGCAAATCGGGCGGAATAACCAAAACTTCTAACTTGCTGTCATTCAAACCCGCCAAATAAGCGCCAATTGCTGAATCAAAATTCCAGCCCAAAACAATCACTTTTTCAAAACCGCCCAAATGCCCTTCGCGCAAATTGATGGCTTTTTGCAAAGTAGAAAGACCCGTTAATTTGTTTGGACTATCCACAAAAACCAAAGTTTTTGAATTATTTAGCGTGCCTAAATTGCGGCTTGGATTATCCATCAAAGGCAATGGCAGCGCGCCAAAAAGCCCTAAAATAATTTCTGATAAATCGCCAATTTTGTAAGACCGCCCAAAATTTTGGCGCATTTGTTCAATTTGATAATCGCCAACATGTTGAAATAAAAATGGACTTGCGCCTGCGTCAATCAAGCGTTTGCGGGCAACCATGCAAGCTGGTTTGCCTAAATCAGTTGCAATCCAACGCCGCCCCAATTTTTCCGCAACGGCGGCCGTGGTGCCAGAACCCGAGAAAAAATCGGCGACAATTGAGTTTGGGTTGGAAGAAGCGCGGATTATGCGTTCGAGAAGCGCTTCGGGTTTTTGGGTGCTATATCCCAAACGCTCTTTTCCAACGGGATTAATCATAGATATCTCCCAAGTATCAGGCATTGGAACTCCTTTTGTAGGCTCGTCAGTTTGTACAGATCTTCTAATTCCATCTTCACCGATTATGCTTTTCCAAGCCTTACCTTGCGCACTAGATTTTTCTGATTTTGGAATGAAAAGCTGATTAAAAATATGAGAACCTTTGCTTTTTGAATAGAGAAGAAGCGTGTCATGATTTTTAGCAAAAGAAGATCCAGCTATATTCCATCTTCTATAATACCAGATTACTTCGTTTAAAAAATTCTCCTTCCCAAAAATTTCATCCAAAATAATTTTCACATAATGCCCAACGTGCCAATCGATATGAACATAAATCGAGCCTTCGTTTGACAGCAATTCGCGCATTAAAATCAGGCGCGGAATCATCATTTCTAAATAGCTGGCGG
>CANEVP010000060.1 GCA_947442475.1 Rickettsiales bacterium | reverse complement strand
TTCTTGTTAAAAATAAGACCAGTTCATAAAAGACGAATCAGCCAAGAGAGCTAGAAAACAGTAGCTTTAAAGAGTTTTAATAACAAGAAAATGATGCGAAAAATTACAGAAATTTAAATGAGGGTTTTGGGTGGATTTGCGACAGGCTCGTTATGGCATCAAAACATTGCGCCGCAACAAAAGCCTAGAATACAAATGCTGGCAATTGATAGAAATGAAAAAATTTATCAGAAAGATTTGATTAAGAAATTACTGATTTCTGCAAAATCTAAATCAGAAAAAAATACAAAAACTCCCGACGCGCAATTTGTCTTCTGCATTGATGTTCGATCCGAGCCAATGCGTCGCGCCTTAGAATCAAAAGGAAATTACGAAACTTTTGGCTTTGCTGGATTTTTTGGAATTCCGGTAAAAATAGAAAATGAGATTACTCAAGAATCCTATTCCTCTTGCCCAGTTTTGTTAAAACCGCAGCATAAAATAGCTGAAAAACCTTCATGCTCTTAACTGCACTTACAAAAAGAAATTGAGCGATTCAAAAAATTTGGCGTCGTAAAAAAATTCTATCAATCACTCAAATATGGATTTACGACCCCATTTGTTTTGGCAGAAGCAATTGGAGTATGGAGCGGCGGCTGGATGACTTTTCACAGCCTTGCCCCAAAAACTGCTAATAAGGTAAAACAAAAATTAAATGATCACTTTAAGCAAACTTCAAAAACTGCTCCATCTGTTGAAGATTTAAGTTTAGAGGATCGGTTGGGCTATGCGAAGGGGGCCTTAACAACAATGGGCCTCACTTCTAACTTTGCTAAAATCGTTGTTTTATGCGGGCATGGCAGCACGACAGAAAACAATGCTTACGCTACAGCTCTTGATTGCGGAGCTTGTGGGGGGAGCCACGGAGGAAGTAATGCAAAAATATTAGCTGCAATTCTAAACGACAAAGAGGTTCGAAAGGGATTAGCTCATTCAATAATTATCCCAGCTCAAACTAAATTTATTGGAGCGCAGCACAATACAACAACTGACGATGTCGAGCTTTATTTGGAAGAAGATTTGGATTTAGAAAAATTAAAACTCGATTTAAAAGCCGCTCAAAAATCAAACAGCAAATGGCGCTTGGCTAAAATGGGCAAAAACTTGTCCGAGAAAAACTCCGTCAGTCATGTTGAAAAACGCAGTGTAAATTGGGCGGAAACTCGCCCTGAGTGGGGCTTGGCTCGCAACGCTTCCTTCATTGTTGCCAAGCGTGATTTAACCAAAAATATCGATCTTGATGGACGCTCATTCCTACATTCTTACGACTGGCAACAAGATATTGACGGAAGCGCTCTAAATTTAATTTTAACTGCGCCAATGGTTGTTGCGCAGTGGATTAACAGCCAATATTTATTCTCAACAATAAACAACATCGCTTTTGGTAGCGGCAGCAAAATAACTCAAAATATTGTCGGAAAAATTGGTGTGATGCAAGGTAACGGCAGCGATTTAATGCACGGACTTCCGCTGCAATCAGTTTTTAGCAATGATCATGAAGCTTATCATCAGCCACTAAGGTTGACGACATTTGTTCACGCTCCAACAAAAATGATTGATAAAGTGATTTACAGAAACGAAATTTTGCAAAAACTATTCAGCAATAGTTGGGTTCATATTTTTTGCCTAGACCCAATAAACAGTAAAATTTATTCACTTAAGAGAGACTTAGCTTGGCAAGAATATCAATAACAAATAAACCAAAATGACCAAAGTTAGTTCAAAAAACTTTACCGAAAACAGCAGCGACAAAACTGAAAAGATAAAAATTTTACCCTTCCTAAAAAAAATTCTTTTTACCGAATCTTCATTTTTTTGGATGAGCGCAATTTATGGACTTGCGATTAGCTTTCTTTCGCTTGCAGTTCCGCTTTCAGTGCAATTTTTAATCAACTCCGTCTCTTTTACAGCACTGATTCGCCCAACCTTTGTTTTGGGAAGTGTGCTATTAATTTTACTAATTTTTTGGGCCGCCTTAAACGCTCTGCAATTTTTTGTTACCGAAATTTTTCAGTCGAGATTTTTTGCCAGAATCACTTCTGAAGTAACGATTTTGCTTCTAAAATCAAAGCAGCAAAACCCAGAAAAAAGAGAAATGGTTAACCACTTCTTTGAAACAATTACAATCCAAAAAACCATTCCAAAATTTTTAACAAAAACCTTCGCAACAATTCTACAAGGTGCGGTTGGCTTAATTGTGGTTAGTTTTTATCACCCAGTATTTTTTCTTTTTAGCTTAGCGATTGTGGTTTATTTGTGGTTAATTTGGTCACGCTTTTACAAGCAAGCCGTTATTAGTTCACTTGGCAAGAGCCAAGCAAAATATGATATTGTTAAATGTTTTGAAGAGATTGAAGAAAGCAACTCTCCTGCAAATTTTAATATTGAGCAAAAAATCAACTCTCTTACTGGAAGTTATTTAAAAGACCGCAAATCACGATTTAGAAGCTTATTTTCTCAAGTGATTTTACTACTAGCGCTTTATGCGATTGCCAGCGTTTCACTTCTTGTAATTGGCGGTTGGCTAGTTTTGAAAGGTCAATTAACAATTGGTCAATTGGTTGCGGCAGAATTAATTTTATCAGCTTTGCTTTACAACTTTTCTCAACTCGGTCGCGATTTAGAAAATTTTTACGACCTTACTGCTTCGTGCCAAAAATTATCAAAATTCTATAATTTTTCTATTCAAAAAAAAGATTTTGAGCCGTTCACAAACTTCAACAATATCAAGACTCCCAAGCCGCTAAAAGTTTTACCAAAAATAATTTTAACTTTTTTAGGCCTAACAATTGTGATTTTGTGCCTAACGCCATGGCAGCAAACCTCTAAAGGTTTTGGACATATTATCGCAAGCGATCCAAATCATCGCGCCCAAAATATCAGTGCGCCAATTAACGGTCGAATCAAGAAGTGGTATGTCAAAGATGGATCAGTCGTTACAAAAGACGATAAGTTAGTTGAAATTGTCGATAATGATCCACTGATTTTAGAAAGAATAAAATCGGAACGAGACGCCAAGAAACGCAAATTTCAGGTAAGTCAAATTGCCTCTCAAACCTCTAAACTAAACTATCAACGCCAAGAAGACCTTTTTAACAAAGGCTTAAGTTCGCGCCGAGATTTTGAAGAAGCCAAAATTGAATATAAAAAACTTTTAGCCGCCGAAGAATCTTCCGCTTCAGAATTAGCGGAATCTGAAACCAAGCTTTCGCGCCAAGAAAATCAAATAATTTACGCTCCAAAAGATGGTGTGATTTTAAAAGTTTTGGCTGGAGATTCTGCCACAGTTGTTCACTTGGGGGACAAGCTTGCAACCTTCGCGCCAAATTTAAGCGATCCGGCGGTCGAAATTTATGTCAGCGGCAACGATATTCCCTTGGTAACCGAAGGCAGAAAAGTGCGCCTGCAATTTGAAGGTTGGCCAATAATTCAGTTTAGCGGTTGGCCATCAATTGCAGTTGGAACTTTTGGCGGCGTTATTTCTTCGGTTGATTCATCAATTTCTGAAAATGGCAAATTTCGCGTAATTGTAAAAAAAGACAAAGATGAGAAATGGCCCGATGAAAGATTTTTAAGACATGGCGCAAAAGCGCAGGCTTGGATTTTATTAAATAATGTCAGCTTGGGATACGAGTTTTGGCGCCAGCTAAATAGCTTTCCACCAAGCTTTGATAGTGAGTTAAAAGCCTCTCAAACAAAAGACGAATCAAATAAAGGTCACTAGATGAAGCACAGAATTGGATCAATTTTTACAATATTATTTTTAAATTTTGTAGGCACTGAAATTGCTGAAGCTTCCACCGAGAAAAAGCTGTCGGATCATGAAGTTGTAGTTTCGGCAAATAAAAACTATCCGCAGATTTTATCTTATTATGAAAAAGTAAGCGCTGCAGAAGGAACTGCATTGGGATCTCTCGGATTTTTCGACATTAAATTAAAACAAAACTACTCCGACAAAAGTCGCGGCTTTTACGATGGAAAAACCACCGACACTTTACTTGAAAAAGAACTCGGTTTTATGGGCGCAAAAGTTTACGGCGGCTATCGCAAATCTTTCGGCAGCTTTGCTGATTATGAAGGCGGGTCACTCACCAATGATGGCGGCGAATATCGAGCAGGCGCTAGATTCTCTTTACTTAAAGATAGCTCAATTGATCAAAATCGACTCGGTGTGATTTTAGCAAATCTTGGAGTTAAGGAGAGTCAAATTCAGCTTGAAACAATTAAAAAAGAAATTGAGCGAGACGCGACAAAGGCTTATTGGAAATGGATTGCTTTGGCAAAAGTTTTTCACATCTATGAAGATCTTTATCAGCTTTCACTAAAGCGTCAGACTCAACTTGAAGAGAAGTTAAAGAAAGGTGACGTAGCTCAAATTATTGTAGCTGAAAATAAGAAAAATATTTTACGCCGCAAAAGCTCTTTGGCAAAAGCGCGTCAAGATTTTGAAAATTCAGCAATTTATCTCTCGCTTTTTTGGCGCGGTGAAAATGGAACTCCAATTGTTCCAAAACAAAATCAGGTTCCAGAAATTCATTTTTCACTTCATGAGCTTGAAAATTCTCAAGCCATTCGTGATTTAGAAACGGCGCTTTCAAACCGACCAGAATTAAGAATTTTAAAAATTCAGAAAGAGCAAAATTCAAGCCAGTTAAAATATGTGCAAAATCTGTTTAAGCCTCAGCTAGATGTTGATGTTGGAGCTTCAAAAGATTTAGGAAGTGGTACGACATCAAGAGCTCAGGCTAATAATTATGTTGGTTTGGATTTTTCAATTCCACTTCAGCAGCGCGAAGCTCGCGGAAAAACCGCTGAATACGAATCAAAGTTAAAATCTCTAAAATACGAGCAGCAGCTTTTGGAAGAAAAAATCAAAGCCGAACTTGAGCAAATTAAAGTTCAAATCAGCAGTATTGTTGAGATGCATCAAAACCTTTCAGAGGAAGCTAAATTAGCTGATTTGCTTGAACATTCAGAGCGAGAAAAATTTAAGCACGGCGCCAGCAATTTCTTTTTAGTAAATTTGCGCGAACAAGACACGGCTTCTTCAAAAGCGGCTGTAATTGAGGTGTATGAGAAATATCAAAGCACTTTGGCTGACTATAAAATGGCGGTATTTTTAAATTAAAAATTAAATAAAATTGGGTGACATAAAATTTTTGAAAAATACTCAATTTCCCTCTATCGATGATAAGACGACTTCTTTTAGTAACTTTGGATGAGAAACATCGAGATTGGCACAAATCTCTGAAATTGTTCTGCGGTCAAAGAGCCAATAATGGTAAGCCTTTAGATAGTTTTTCTGGTGATTGCCAGTTATGGCAAAACGATATCCGCATGAGGTGCATC
>CANEVP010000059.1 GCA_947442475.1 Rickettsiales bacterium | reverse complement strand
CTCGATGTCAGATGCGGCATTGAAGGTTATTGCCGATCTTGCCGCTTCGGCATCGTCTTTGATTGAGCTGGTGGCGAATAGTAAAGGTGTGGAGGACGAGTAAGAAGAAGATGAAGTTACAAATATTGGATTGTCATTTGAAATGTTAACTACTGTCTAATAAAATTTTGAAATAGTGAGGTAATTTTAATGACTAAAGAAAAATCACAGATTCAGAAATTTATTTTTTAGCACTTTTGTTAACGTTATCTTTTGCGTGCAAAAGAAATAATAATTATCCAGTAGATAATAAGCCCGCTGTAAGGTTGGATGCTCCCCAGCCTTATCCAAAAAATTATCATCGCTACGTTAGGCCTAATTCAAGAGCTTACATAAACCCTTACAATCCACCGCAAAATTATTACCCGTATTACGACTTCGATCAATATTACGTGCCGCCAACTCAGTATAAAAATGTTGAACCAAATGATAACAACTCTTTCGGTCCGAGCAGTAAATTTTAGAGATTTACTTGTTGCTGTTTGTTTGTTTTTAAACGCTTCTTGCGCCGTTGATGATGGAGATACTTATCTCTACGACAAAACCGGATTTGATGTTGGGGCATCGCCACAAATTAGAGATCCAAATGCCGCAATCGCAAGAGTGGCGCCAGATTATTATTATCGTCAGCCCACTTACGCAGCGCCATCGCCTTACATTCAGCCACAATCTCCTCAAGCATATCAGCCCCAAGGTTTTCCTCCAGCTGTAGTAGTGCCTCAACCTAATTATTCTGCAGCTCCTCAGCAGAATTATGTTGCGCAACCTTATTCGCAACCACCAGCGCCAGTTGGTATGCCAGTGTATTATCCACCACAACAGGCAGCACCAGTTGATGCCGGAGGATCGCGTTACTATACCAATCCTTATGCTATTCCACCTTCAGTTCAGGCTCCTCGTTATGACGGAGATCAGTTTTATGTGCCGCCAACTTATCGCAATAATATCGAGCCACAAACTCAGCAAAGTAGGTCAGTGAGTTATTGAATCTGAGAAAATGTTTTTTATAAAGTACCTCTCTCCTCGAGATTACATAGTTTTTTGTTGTCAATTTTTTTAAAAATGTCGTTTCAAAATTTACTCAAAACCGCAGCAAAATATTTTTGTGCAATGTGCTTTTTAGCCATGGTAACAGCTTGTGCGGATAGTGTAAATAATGACCATGGTGGCGCGGCGCTTTCTCCCGGTAGAGCAGTGCCAAACTCGAATCAATTTTATTACGGCCAGCCAAAATATCAGCAGCAGCCTTATCAGCAGCCATATCCTCCGCAATATCAACAAGCGCCACAACAGGCGCCCTATTATTATCCGCAGCAGCAGAGTTACTATCCGCCGCAGGGAGGATCGAGATTTTATTCAAACCCTTACGCAATTCCTGCCACCACTCAATATCCTTACTACGATGCTGACCAATATTACGTTCCGCCAACTTACTACAATAACTTAGAACCACAGTCTTCAATAGAAGCTCAGCAACGAGTCTTATCTAATCCGGGCAAACTTTAAAATTTCCAATGAAACAAATCCTAGTTTACAGCAAAGAAATCTGTCCTTACTGCGTGCGCGCTAAATCGCTTTTGCAAAGAAAGGGTGCTGCTTTTACCGAAATCAAAATCACTGACGAAGAAACCAAAAATGAAATGATGAAAAAATCCGGTGGCCGCATGACGGTGCCGCAAATTTTCATCGGCGATTTTCACGTTGGCGGTTGCGATGATCTATACACTTTGGAAGCTGCAGGCAAGCTTGATGAATTGCTGTCTTAGATAATTTTTTCCTCACCTCTTGTAAGGCGTCGAATTTTGCTTAAGTTAGTTGCACTACAAATCTTCCCTTTAACTCTAAATCAAAAACTAAACATGAAAGTCAGACCTTTACATGACCGCGTTCTTATTGAGCGCATTGAAGCCGAAAGCAAAACTTCTGGCGGCATCATCATTCCAGATAATGCCAAAGAAAAACCAGCTGAAGGCAAAGTTGTTGCTGTTGGCGAAGGCCTTCGCAATGAAGACGGCAACAGAATCAAGCTTGATGTGAAAAAAGGTGACCGCGTTTTGTTCGCAAAATGGGGTGGCACTGAAGTCAAGGTTGATGGCAAAGAGCTAATCATCTTAAAAGAATCAGACATTCTAGCAGTAATCGAATCATAATTTAATCAAACAAAGGAGCTACAAATGGCAGCAAAAGAAATCCTATTTGGATCTGACGCCCGCGCGAAAATCGTTGAAGGCGTTGATATCATCGCTAACGCAGTAAAAGTTACACTTGGGCCAAAAGGTCGTAATGTTGTAATCGAAAAATCTTTCGGCGCCCCGCGCATCACTAAAGACGGCGTTACCGTTGCAAAAGAAATCGAGCTTTCTGACAGATTTCAAAATCTTGGCGCGCAAATGATTAAAGAAGTTGCGTCTAAAACTAATGACATCGCGGGAGATGGCACCACAACTTCAACCGTTCTTGCTCAAGCAATTGTGCGCGAAGGTGTGAAATCAGTTGCGGCTGGCATCAACCCAATGGACTTGAAACGCGGCATCGACTTAGCAGTTGAAGCTCTAGTTAAAGAACTTGGTAAAATGAGCAAAAAAGTTAACGGTAAAGAAGAAATCGCCCAAGTTGCGACAATCTCTGCCAATGGCGATGTAGAAATCGGCACCAAAATTGCTGAAGCCGTACAAAAAGTTGGCCCAGATTCTCCAATCACAGTTGAAGAAGCTAAAGGTTTGGATTTCGAAGTTAACGTTGTTGAAGGCATGAATTTTGACCGCGGCTACTTGTCTCCTTACTTCGTAACTAATGGTGAAAAAATGACAGTTGAAATGGAAAACCCATTCATTTTGTTGTTTGAGAAAAAAATCTCGAACCTACAGCCAATGGTTCCATTGCTTGAGTCTGTAGTTCAATCATCTCGTCCACTTTTGATTATTGCTGAAGATGTTGAAGGCGAAGCGCTTGCCGCTTTAGTGGTTAATAAACTTCGCGGTGGCTTGAAAATCGCAGCTGTAAAAGCACCAGGATTTGGCGATCGTCGTAAGTCAATCATGGAAGACATTTCAGTTCTTTCTGGCGGTCAATTGATCTCAGAAGATTTGGGCATGAGACTTGAAGATGTGAAATTGCCGCAACTTGGCCAAGCTAAAAAAATCATCATCGATAAAGAAGGCACTACAATTGTAGATGGCGCCGGAAAATCTGCTGATGTCAAAGCTCGTTGCGCTTCAATCAAAGCTCAAATCGCTGAAACTACTTCCGATTACGATCGCGAAAAACTGCAAGAAAGATTAGCCAAACTTTCTGGCGGCGTGGCCATTCTTAAAGTTGGCGGCACTACTGAAGTTGAAGTTAAAGAAAGAAAAGATCGCGTTGAAGATGCTTTGGCCGCAACTCGCGCTGCAATGCAAGAAGGCATTGTTGCAGGTGGCGGATCGGCTCTACTTTACGCGGGTCGTGTTCTTGAAAAACTTAAAGGTGCTAACGAAGAACAAAATGTTGGCATCAACATCATCAAAAAAGTTATCCAAGCGCCAATCCGTCAAATCGCTGAAAATGCTGGTTTTGACGGTGCGGTTGTGGCAAATGAAGTGCTTTCAAAAGCTCAAGCTTCTTACGGCTACAACGCTCAAACTAACGAATATGGCGACATGTTCAAAGCCGGAATTGTTGATCCAACCAAAGTGGTAAGAACTGCATTGCAAGATGCTTCTTCAATTGCCGGTTTGTTGATTACAACTGAAGCTGTGATTATTGAGAAAAAAGAAGAACCAGCCGGTGGCGCTCCAATGGGCGGCATGGGTGGCATGGGAGGAATGGGCGGTTACTAAAACCCCCGTCGCTCTTGAAAAAATGAAAAACCCCGATTCTGAAATTCAGAGTCGGGGTTTTTTTATATTTAGATCTGAAAATTCGATCACTAATTCAAAAATTTTATGAAGAAAAACAGCAACCTATTCATTCTAATAATTCTTGGAATTGCTTGGTCGAGCTTTGCAATTTTCACGAAAATTGCTGCTGCAGATTTATCTCCCTATTTTATTGCCTTCTCGCGTTTAGCGCTTGGCGGCGCTTTGCTTTACAGCATTTGTTTGATTCAAAGAAAAAAGTTTTTCTCCTCAAAAATTTTAAACATTACGCCATTGTCGGTTTCTTTAACTCGGCTTTTCCTTTCGCATTATTTGCTCTAGCCTCGCGCTTTTTAGATAGCGGAATCGCCGCTATTCTTGATGGCACTGTGTCGATGTTTGAAGTTTTGATTTCAATATTTTTTCTCAAACGTTTTGTCGATAAAAACGCCATTTTGGGCGTGGTGTTTGGCCTTGTCGGCATCATCATCACTTACTTCGACGGCAGTATCACCGCAGACATCACTTGGTCTTACAGCTTCGCCGTAATCGCCATTTTAGCTGCCACGGCCTCTTACGCCGGCGCCTCTTTATACATTAACGCCAAATGCAAAAATATTGACGCAATAACTCTGGCTGCAGGCAGCGTGTTGTCGGTTGCTCTGCTACTTTCACCAAGTTTATTTTTTGCCGATTTCACTTTGATTGACGCAAAAGTTGCCACCTCGCTACTAGGCTTGGGTCTGCTTTGCACCGGAATTGCCTATGTTTTATATTTCAAATTAATCACCGAAGAAGGCCCGCGAGTTGCGGTTAGTGTGGTTTTGCTGATTCCAGTATTTGGCACAATTTTTGGCGCAATGTTTTTGAAAATTATGATCAACATTACCGAAGACATCCAGTCACTTACCGATTTCAAAAAACACACGATCCAATTCATTTCCGATTTGAAAAAATCCGGTAGGCCCAGGGTTTTAACCGTGAATGGCAAGGCTGAAATTGTTGTGATGGACGCGGCGGCGTTTCAGAAGATGCAAAATCAACGCGAACCGGAAGAATCTTTATCTGACATCAGGCAAAGTTGGCAAGATAAAATGTATCTCTACTGTAGCCCATCACTTTGCAAGCTTGAGATACATTTCCAAGCTGTTTTGCTAGCTCTAATAATCCTAGTTTTGGTTTGATTATTTTTTGCGTTAATGTTGACACAAATACTCCTGTAAATTTTGTTTTTGTTAGTTGAACAATTTTACAGAGCGTCGGATTAAATTTAAACTATTACAGATTAAAGCGGTATTTCCATCTTCTGGATCCACGCTTTTTGTAATCCGATGTATCATTTGCTTCCTTTCATCTTAAGGCTAGAGCACTCCATTCTTTAACAATTCTCGGCAACTCTTTTACTACTTCTCTTCCGAATAAAACTTCATCTACATATCCCATATGCAACATATCAATAATTCTGCAAAGATATGGCTTTCCCATGTTCCACCAAGTATGGGACACTCTGAAAAACCTACCACCCATCTCTAAAAATCACTAAATTTCTTTTAAAAATCTTCAAAAAGATCCAAATAATCCCTTGCAATAAAGGGGGTTTAGCCCACTATTCGCAGAGCTTCACAGCTATTTGAATTCAGTTTTTTT
>CANEVP010000058.1 GCA_947442475.1 Rickettsiales bacterium | reverse complement strand
CTTTGTATATAAAAAAAATTTGGCTTCAGGCGAATTTAGTTGGATTTCTTTGGACAGGTGAGGGGCGATGAAAGTTCTTGTGTGTAGGCTTATCGGACTTTATTGGATTTCTTTGAAATGGGAAGTGGTTGCGGGGGCTGGATTTGAACCAACGACCTTCAGGTTATGAGCCTGACAAGCTACCGGGCTGCTCTACCCCGCGATGTGGAAAGTGACGTGCTTTAGAAAGGAGGCGCAACTTATGGAGGGGAGAATTAACAAGCAAGAGATCTCTTTGGTGTGATTTAAAAAATGTTTTTTTTAGTTGGGTCAAAATTTTTTGTCACGGGGAAGGCCGTGTGGCAAGGCTTTGTAATAATTTTGTTTTTTAGCTAATCGCCTTTTTCATTTTTTTAATCACTTTTTCCAAACCTTCAAACACCGCTTCGCCGATCAAAAAATGGCCGATATTTAGCTCAATAATTTGCGGAATTTTAGAAATTATTTTAGCGGTTTCGTAGTTTAGGCCATGGCCGGCGTGGCATTCTAAGTCTAGCTCGGCGCAGAGTTTGGCGCAGCTTTCTATTTTTATTAGTTCGGCTTCGCGCTTTTTGCCGGATGCGTGGCAAAATTCTCCGCTGTGCAATTCAACAATGTCAGCGCCGATTTTTTTGGCGGTGCGAATTTGCGCTTCATTGGCGTCTAAAAAAAGTGAAACTCTAATTTTTTTAGCGCGAATTTTTTTGATCATCGCAGCTAAAATCTTTTCATTTTTTACAGCATCAAGGCCACCTTCGGTTGTCACTTCTTGTCTTTTTTCAGGCACGATGCAAACAGCGTGGGGCTTGGTTTTGAGAGCAATTACTAGCATTTCTTCGGTGGCTGCCATTTCTAAATTTATCGGCAATTTTATTTCTTTTTTTAGGCGCACTAAATCTTCATCGCGAATGTGGCGGCGGTCTTCGCGCAAGTGAATAGTAATTCCGTTAGCGCCACTTTTTTGGGCCAAAATTGCGGCGCTGACGGGGTCAGGATGCGAGCCGCCGCGCGCGTTTCTGATGGTTGCAACGTGATCGATGTTAACACCAAGTCTAATTTTTCTTTTCATAAATTGCTAAAAATGTCAGGTAAGAAGCGCAGCTTAAAATGATGGTAATTGGAAATCCGACTGCTCCAAAAATATTAAAAAGTATTCCGCCAAATAAGCTGCCAAAAAATGATCCACAAGATCCGATTAATTGAAAAGTTGAATTTGCCGCAACCAGCTTTGATTTAACGTAATCGTCATTACTAACTTTAAAAACTGAGACGTAAATGCATGCCACACAAATGCCGAAAGCAAAATAAGCGCCAAGCAAAAAGCTGTAATTGTGAATAAAAATGATTGCTAAGAAACAGATGAGACATCCCAAAAATCCAAAATTTATTAGTTGGTAAGGATTCCATTTTTTTAGCGCAAAGCCCACCCAAACATCAAAAAATCCACTCGCCATGTAAGCGCTAATTAAAAGGCCGGCGGCCTCATAAGTTAAGCCGATTTTAGCGCCGAAAATTACGCTAAAAGTTAGTAAAAGATAAGTTTGAAAATCAAGAAAAAATCGCGCTAAAGAAATGCGCGGATTGGTTTTGAAAAAATCGACAAGACTAATTCGTCGTGATTCTAATTTGGGATTCGTCACATCTTTTAAGGGCGACAAGCAAAAAAAAGATCCAATTGCAAGGCCCGCAGAAATCACAAATGAAAAATAATTTTCAGCGCCGCTGAGCTTTACAATTAGAGGCCCCAAAGCAATGCCGGCAGAAATTGTCATGCTGAAAATTCCCAGCGCCACGCCGCGTTGTTTATTTTCAACTAAGATGTTGAGCCACGATTGGCGCGTGATTACATACATGAACCACAAAGCTCCCATCAAAAAAGCTAGAATCGCCCACAGGTAAAAATTTTGGTAAAAATAAATTGCTAAGACGATTGCGGAGTAAAGAAAAACTGCAATTCGCAACGTCTTCATCATGGTTAAATGCGAGACGATGCGGCTCAAAAAAAATGACATGACGATGCCGCCGAAAGTATCGAGAGTAAAAGCAAGTCCAATGTGCGCGGCGCCAACGCCGTGTTTGTTGAGAATGGTGGGAAAAGTCACCAAATTAATTCCCATCGCCATGGCGAAAAGCAAAATACTCAAGAATAAAAAATTCAGCTCACGCGAAAAAACCAGCTGTTGAAAAAACTTTGGCATTTATTTGATTGCTTTGTTGAAAGATGTGAGGGGCGCATTAGTTTTTTTTGTAAATCTTTTTTGCAAATCTTTTATTACCAAAGCATCAAAATGTCTAACTCAAAAACGCCGCTTCTCGATCAAGTTAAAATTCCGGCAGATTTAAAAAAATTTTCCCTTCCAGAAATCAAGCAAATTTCTGACGAGCTACGTTTTGCTACAATTTCAGCAGTGTCTAAAACCGGCGGCCATCTTGGTGCGGGGCTTGGAGTTGTTGAAATTACCACTGCACTTCATTACGTTTTTGACACACCTCACGACAAAGTAATTTGGGATGTTGGACACCAAGCTTACCCACATAAAATTTTAACCGGGCGCCGCGACCGCATGAATACTATCCGCCAAGCGGGCGGTCTTTCGGGTTTTACTAAGAGAGCAGAAAGTGAGTTTGATGTTTTTGGCGCGGGACACAGCTCTACATCTATTTCGGCGGCACTTGGAATTTCGGTTGCTAAAAAATTTAAAAAAGAAAAGTCGCATGTAATTGCCGTAATTGGTGATGGCGCAATGTCAGCTGGCATGGCGTATGAAGCCATGAACAACGCTGGTGCTTTGGAAGACGAGTTTTTTCATGACAATCGTTTGATCGTAATTTTAAACGATAACGACATGTCAATTGCCCCGCCAACTGGGGCGATGTCGCATTATTTTTCGCGCTTGGCTGCGTCAAAATCTTATTTAAAAATTCGTGATTTAGGCAAAAAACTTTCAGGAAAGTTGCCAGAGTTTTTCTCGCGCTTTTCCCGCAAATTCGAAAAAGCTGCCAAAGAGTGGTGGATGGGCGGCAATATTTTTGAAGAGATGGGGTTTTACTACATTGGCCCAATTGATGGTCACGATTTAGATGTTTTGGTTCCGATTTTAAAAAATATTCAGGCCGATCGTTCAACCGATCCGATCTTGATTCACTGCGTAACTGAAAAGGGTCGTGGCTATGTTGAGACCATGAAATCTGAAGATAAATTGCACGCCGTAGCAAAGTTTGACCGTGAAACTGGCGTTCAAGAAAAAGCGGTCGCACCTTTTCCAAATTATTCAAAAATTTTCGGAACTCGCCTTTCTGAATTGGCAAAAAAAGATGATAAAATTTTAGCAATCACCGCCGCAATGCCCGGCGGAACTGGGTTGGATGTTTTTGCTAAAAACCATCCAAAAAAGATTTTTGATGTTGGCATTGCCGAGCAGCACGCCGTAACTTTTGCTGCGGGCCTTGCAACTGAAGGCTTAAGGCCATTTGTGGCAATTTATTCAACTTTTTTACAACGCGCTTACGATCAAGTTGTGCACGATGTTGCGGTGCAAAAATTGCCGGTGCGTTTTGCCATTGATCGCGCCGGATTTGTTGGTGCTGACGGCCCAACTCATGCCGGTTCATTTGACATTGCTTACTTAATTAATTTGCCTGATTTCGTTTTGATGGCGGCATCTTCAGGGCAAGAATTGGTTAAAATGGTCAACACCGCAAACGCTATTGATGATCGTCCCTCAGCTTTCAGATTTCCGAGAGGAGACGCCACTTCTGAAATAAATTTTGCTGATGATGAAATTTTAGAAATTGGCAAAGCCCGTGTCGTTCAAAGCGGCGAGAAGGTCGCCGTAATTTCCTACGGCACAATTTTAAGTAATGCTTTGGCTGCAGCAAAAATTTTGGAGACAAAAAATAATCTCAAAATTACTTTGGTTGATGCGCGTTTCGCCAAACCTTTTGATGAAAAATTATTCGCCGAACTTGCCAAAACTCACGAAGCAATCATCACCATTGAAGAAGGCGCAATCGGCGGATTTGGCTCGGCTGTAGCTCAGTTTTTACTTGCAAACAGCTTGCTTGACGGCAATTGCAAATTTCGTTCTTTGGTGATGGATGATAAATTCATTGAACAAAATAAAGTTGAAGCAATGCGAGACGAGGCAGGGATTGGTGTTGAGGAAATTGTTAAGACCGTAAGAAAATTAATAATTAATTAGGAAAAATATGAAAAAAATATTTTGGATAGTTCCATCAGTTGTTGTGGCAGTGGCATTTGCGGGTTACATTGCAGCGGGTCCATTTTTAGCTATTAAGTCGATCAAAGAAAGTGTGAGAGCGCGCGATTATCAGAAGCTTTCTCAACATATTGATTTTGAAAAAGTGCGCACAAATTTTAAAGCGAGCATGATAGAGCAGGTTGATAAGGTGAAGGTGAGGATACAGGATAATCCCTCCGACACTGCAATGCTTGACTCAATGACGAAAATAATGGAAGAGGCGGTGGATAAAATGATCACGCCAGAAAACGCAGTTAATGCTTTGGCTGAAGAGTTTTCTGATAAGCCGCAAGAGCAAAGTGGAAATTTAAAATTGGCTGAAACTAAAGAAAAATATGGCTTTGATTCGATAAATAAATTTTCAATCAATCGCACATTTCACGGCAAAGAAGTTGAAATTATTTTAACCAGAAAAGGATTGAGCTGGCATGTCACTAGCGTTGTGATGAAACCAGATCCAAGATTTGGTAAATGAAAAAAAATATCTTAATATTGTACGGAGATGGTGTGGATATTGCCCCGCGGATTTTAGAAGACATCCGCGGTGGTCCGCGCGGCTTTAATAATATTTCCGACTTAACTCTGAAGCAATTTAGGGATAATAATTTTAGGCTTGAAGAAGGCGCACGCCACGATCAGATTATTATTTATGCCCATGGAACTTACGCTGGAAAAATTGATCCAGAGCCGCAATTTCACCGACAGAGTCATTCTATTTTAGTAACCAATGACTCGCCACCTTTAAATACGGCCTCTTTGGTGGAATATTGCGCAAAATATACTGATAAAATTTTTATAGAATCATGCTTTGCTGGCGCGGTTATAAGAGATATTGCCGCGATGCCCAATTTTCCGGCAGTTGATGTGGTGACGGTTGGTGGGTCAAAGCATATTACCATAACAAACCCAGCCGTTAATGCCCTAGAAAAAGAATTTTTATTTGAAGGCGCGGCTAATTTAGAGAAATTTGTAGAAAATAATTATCCTGGAACCGTTGGAATTAGACTGAAAAACGGCGCTATCTCAAAAATCAGTACCGTAAAATTGCAAGAAGATGGCGTAACTTTGATGCGTCATCGCTCTAAACCAAATTCTGATTTTAGTGATTCTACTAAATGGTGGAGAAGCGAGCCTGATGCTGTTGTTGAAGTTGGTGCCAATAATCAGCAATTTAAGAATGTAGCTCTCTCAATTGCTTTTATCAGAGAAAAAATGAATGAAGTGAATTATTGGCAAAGCCTTGGTGCCGATATTAATGCGCCAATATATGGTTTTTCGTACAGCTTGCTTTATTGTGCCGCTATGGATGGCGAGACCCAAATGATGCAAAGATTGTTTGAAATAGATGGTTTGGATTTTGAGTTAGTGCCTAACGTAAAAAGCCCGCTCTTTGTGGCAGCAATAGAAAAACACGAAGATGTGACAAGCCTATTGGAACCTCTGAACAACCCACAAATTCCTCACCACGCAACTGAGAATTTTTAGATTTTCCAAATCCAAAAAAATTCCCTCAGTTTTTACCATAATTTTCTCGCAAAATCAGCCAATATTTTAGCCAACCTTGTTACTTTTGTGGTTCTTT
>CANEVP010000057.1 GCA_947442475.1 Rickettsiales bacterium | reverse complement strand
TTGTCGAATAAAATTTGAATTTTGGCTTTTAACTCGGTTTCGGTGTCGCCGTAATTTTTGAAAATCAGATGGCGTTTTTCGTCGCGCCCGCTTTCCATTTCATCGTAGAGTTTGGTAAATATTAATTTGAAAAGCTCTTCAAAAACATCGACGCCAGCATTGGCTAAAACCTCATCTTCCATTTCAAGAATCAAGCCTTTTAGCGATTTTTTTTGATTTACCAATTTGTCATTTTTTATCAGGTCGGCAATTGTCCAGCGTTCAGAAAGAATATCAGAAAGTTTTTCGCTTGCGCTGGGAATTGCGGTAATATCTTCAAAATAATTTGGGTCTTTGCGATGGTAAAAAGAAATTGATTCGCCATTGCTCCAAACGCCAATTGGCGCGCCCGTAGCGTTGCAATAACTTTTAAGTTGTTCTTTGCCGTCTTTTAATTTTGGCTTTTTTAACTCAACCAAAATGTAGGGAGCGGTTGGTTTGTCGCGATCAAAAATGCAAATATCAGCACGCTTTTTTTCAACTCCAAAAGTGACGCAATATTCAAGTTCGATGCGAGTTGTTGGGTAGCCTAAATCTTGGGTTAAATATATTAAATAAAGCTGACGAATTATTTCTTCGGGCGTGAGTTTTATTTCTTTTTTGCGGATTAGGCAGGTTGTGTAGAAATCTTGTTTGCCAGATTTATTTTCTTTGGTGGTTATTTTGCTTTCCAAAGTTTTGGTTTTTGACTCGCTAAATTGAGTTAGTTTATAGCTCGAGTCTTTGAGGATTTGTGATAAAATTGTCATTTAGTTTTTTGTTATTTTTATTTGAGTATGATTAGTTTTAGACAGGTTTTAAGAATTAATCATTTGTAAAATTTTGTGAAAACCCTCGTCAATCGTGAGATTGCCGTTATCGATTACAATTGCGTCTGGGGCGATTTTTAGTGGCGCGTCTTCGCGGTTTAAATCGTTTTCATCGCGTTTTTTTAACTGGGCTAAAATTTCGTCAAAGTTGGTTTGAAGTTGGTTGAAGCGGCGGCGGGCGCGAATTTCGACATCCGCAGTTACAAAAAATTTATAATCGGCATCAGGGCAAATTACGGTTGTGGTGTCGCGCCCATCAAGCACCGCACCGCCATTTTTTGCTTTTCCTTGGCGCACAAAGCTTTTTTGAAAATCAAAAAGTGCGGCGCGTAATTTAGGATTTTTGGCAATGTTTGAAGCCACTGCGCCAACTTTTTCGCTGAATAATTCTTCTGGCTCCAAATCGCTTTCCGAAATATTTTTCACCAATTCCAAAATATGTTCTTCAAATTGCGCCGGTGCAATTTTGCGCTGCATCACGCGCAACGCCACAAGTCGATAAAGCGCGCCAGTATTGAGATAAGGCAGATTAAAATGCGCCGCAATTTTTTTCGCCAAAGTTCCCTTTCCCGAAGCGCTGGGGCCATCAATTGCGATTACTAAATTTTTTTTCATGATTTTTTGGTTTTCTTAATTTCGTCTTCAAGTTTTGAAACAACTTTGGAGAGAATGCTATTATCTTTTTTGTCATGCTGGCGAAGTTTATTTAAAAAACGTTCAGCGGTTGCCACTACCTCATTCATTTCAAAATCGCCGCTCTCCATAACTTCCAATATAATATCTAAACTACGATTTAATTTCTCGTTATTCTCTGACTCTGCAAAAGCTTGAATCGCCTTACATAAAAGAGTAAATTCACCCTTTTTATCACCAATCCGCGATGCCGCTGCTACTTGATAAATAAAGGACGAGCCCTCAGAAGATTTTATATCTTTTTTCAAACTGACCGCAATCTCATCTACCTTTCGCTCGAAATTCTTTTTTTCTTGCTCGAAGGCAGAATGGAAATTTTTTAATTCTTGCGAGAACTTTTTTTCATTGCGCTTTTCAGATTCTTTTAATGAATTTTCATAATGATTTTTTAGATCATTTATGCGTTTTTCAGATTCTTTAGATCTTTTGTTAAGATATTGAAAAATCAGCCATGGCGAAATAACTCCTACGAATAAAAAAGTAGTGGCACCAATCCAGCTAATATACATCAGTAGTATATCAAAAGACTTCTCATAAAAAGCCGTCACTTGCACAAAAGATTTCGAGTAAAAACCATCAACTTTTTCAAGAATTTCGAGTGAAAGATCTGTAGGATTTTTTGGCATATTTGTTTGAAATTATTTTTTCTTAAAAAACCTTAATTTGTGCAAAACCCTTGTATTTCTTAATTACCCAAATTCAACGCAAGTTGAATTTGATTGATTCTATTGCGGATGCAGCGATTTAGTCGCTCGCGTAGCAATTCAATTTTAACTAAATTTTGCCCTAGCAAAATTTAATCTAAAGCATCTCCCCCATTTTTTTGGTCTTCAAAATATCGCGTGCTTTGGCATATTTATCATCATGCCAAAAAATTAAACAGCCGTTGCAGCCTTTGCCGCAGCAGCCATCAACGCCGATTCTTGGGGTTCTTGGCGAAGTTTGTTCGTCGCCAACTTCGAGTGCGGCGAAATATTTTTTGCGTTTATTTTCATATTTTTCCACGCGCACATCGCCTGCCTCAAGTTGGTGCGAAAGTTGGCGTGATTCTACTTTTAGTTTTTCGCTTTCGACGTTGCTTTTTTCTTTACGAATTAGCGAAAGAGTTGGCAGAAGTTCTTTGATTTTTTCTACGCTAAACAAATGAAAATCAGTTGCTGAAATCTTGAATAACGGCCTTTGACCGGCGTGCAATTTATCTGAAATTGATGCTTCAACATATTTGCCATCCGAGTTTAATTTGATTTTTTTGAATTCGTAAATTCGAAGCAAAATTGGTTCGCGCTGGTAAGGTGACAAAAATTCCAACACATCGCCAGCATCCATACGGTTCTTGCCTTCAACAATTAAATCATCTCCCACCCATTCAACAACGCGTGCCGCATATTCGTAAAAACTTGTCGAACCTGTGCTTTCATAATCATGCGCCAAGTTAGTCAGACGGCCGTCGTGAAAGGCTAAAGTGTAGCCACGATTTGCCACGGAATTTATTTCATCCATGTAATCGTCAGCGCTCCAGTTTTTAGGATTTTCCATGTAGTCATCAATTGCAGCGCGGTAAACGCGGGCAACGGATCCAGCGTAAAACTCGGTTTTATTGCGACCCTCAACCTTGAAAGAATCGAGACCCATTTTGATGTATTCGTCAAGTTTCGGCAGCAAACACAAATCTTTTGAGTTCAAAATGTAAGAACCGTGAACATCTTCTTCGAAAGGCAGCAATTGGCCGGGGCGCACTTCTTCTTCCAAAAAGAAGTCGAACATTTCTTTGTTGGTTTCATTGATTTCAATTTCGTGTTCGGTGTTGTCTTTGAGTTTAATTTTTAATTTGTAACCCCAGCGGCAAGAATGCGCACAACTTCCCTGATTGGCGCCGCGCTCAGCCAAGAAATTCGAAAGCAGACATCTGCCCGAATATGTCATACAAAGTGAACCGTGGATGAAAGTTTCGATTTTGATATTTGGGCATTTTTGACGAATCACAGCAAGCTCTTCAAAACTGACTTCACGCGCCATAACCACCAAACTGGCACCTTGTTTTTCCCAGAAATCAACCGTCAACCACGAACAAACATTGGCTTGGGTTGAAATGTGCAACTCCAACTCTGGCGCGCGTTCTTTGACGAATTGAAAAACACCAGGATCAGAAATAATCAAACCATCAGGCTTAACTTTTTTTACCGTATCAATAAATTCAGGCAGCTTTTCGATGTCTTTATTGTGAGAGAAAAGATTAAGCGTGAGATAGACTTTTTTGCCATGAGCGTGAGCAAATTCAACGCCCTCAACAACATCTTCCAAACTAAAGCCCGATTTAACTCGAAGCGACATGTCGGGGGTACCGCAATAAACCGCATCCGCGCCATACAGAATTGCGGTTTTGAGACGATCAAGCGTTCCGGCAGGAAGCAATAATTCCGGTTTTTTCATAAATTAATTTTTAAAATGAGAGATAAGAGTTTTGGTGTAAGACTCTTTTGGCGAGTTGATAATTTGTGATTTTTCTGCCATTTCCACAATTTGTCCAGCCTTTAAAACCATGATGCGATCGGCAATTTGGGCAACTACTTCCAAATCGTGCGAAATTAAAATGTAAGAAATTTTTTGGTCTAATTGAATTTCAGCAAGCAATTTCAAAATCTCATTTTGAGTAAGCAAATCAAGGGCGGAGGTTGGTTCATCAAGCACTAGAATTTTCGGATTTAAAATTAAAGCACGCGCAATTGCCACACGCTGGCGTTGTCCGCCCGAAAGTTCGTGAGGGTAACGATTTTTTATTTCGGGAGAAAATTTTAACTTTTGCAAAATGGCGTCAACTCTCTGCTTGCGAGCTTCTTTCGAGTTTTCAATTTTGTGAATTATCAAAGCTTCTTCAATAATATCGCCAACCAACATACGTGGATTAAGGCTGGAGAATGGATCTTGAAAAATAATCTGAATGTCACGACGCAGTTCAAAATTATTTTTTTGCCAAGATTTTTTATCGAAAAAATTTATCTCGCCTAAATGCGGAATTAAGTTGAGTAAGGCAAGCGCGAGGGTTGATTTTCCTGAACCGCTCTCACCAATAATTCCTAAATTATGACCCGATTGCATTGAAAAATTTAAATCAGAATTAGCGTAGAAATTTTCTTTTTTGA
Source organism: Rickettsiales bacterium (assembly GCA_947442475.1). GTDB lineage: Bacteria > Pseudomonadota > Alphaproteobacteria > Rickettsiales > UBA1997 > UBA2645. The sequence continues at coordinate 2,297 of CANEVP010000057.1, read as the reverse complement.
AAAAAGATTTTTTGATTTGGTGAATTACTGAAAGGTTTTTTACCGATAAAATTTCTGCGCTTTGTGGTTTTTTGATTTGGTCATTTTGCACTACAGCCGCATCAATTAACAGCTTTGTGTAAGCATTTTTTGGTGCCAAAAAAACTTTTTTTGCGTCCCCCAATTCAACAATTTTTCCGACGTTTAAAACTATCACCTCGTCAGCAATTTTTCGCACCACATGCAGATTGTGAGTGATGAATAAAACCGCCAAACCGAGTTCATTTTTTAAACGCACAATCAAGTTCAGAATTTCATTTTCAATAGCGACATCTAGCGCCGTTGTTGGCTCGTCAGCTATGAGAATTTTTGGATTATTAGCCAAAGCAATTGCCAACATGACTCGTTGTTTTTGCCCGCCAGAAAGTTGGTGCGGATAATCACCAAGCCTTGAAGAAAAAGACTCAAGCTCAACCATTTTAAGCAATTCTAAAACGCGATTTTTGAGATTTATTTTGGAAATTTTCGGGTCATGAATTGTCACGCTTTCAGCAATTTGTTTACCGATTTTATGCAGCGGATTTAGCGAAGTATTGGGATCTTGAAAAACCAAGCCGATTTCTTTTCCGCGAATTTTACAGAGATTTTCTTCATCTAAATTCAGTAAATTCTTTTCGGCAAAAATAACTTCACCAAAAATTTTTGCCTTACGCGCTAAGCCAATTATTGCAAGTGCTGTAACTGATTTTCCTGAACCACTTTGACCAACTAAAGCGGTGATTTTTTGAGGAAATAAATCAAAAGAAATGCCATCAACAGCTTGGTGATTTTCGAAAGAAATTGAGAGATTTTTTACCGACAGAACCATGATTTTGGTGGATGATTAAAAACAAAAAGCCGATGGCGATTTTTACTGCACCATCGGCTTTGTAAAGCAATTAGGATTGCGGCAAAATCTATGAATTAAGCTGGAGAAGTTCAGGTTATGCCACACTTACTAGCTGTCTTAAAATTGTAACTGCCTTTGTTTTAAGTGATCGTTTTTAGCAACCGCCGATGAATTTAAAATTTCAAAAATCGAAGCCGATTTTTTGTAACTTTCGTAAAAATAACTTTCACCAAGCAAGCAATATTTCCACCTTTGTTTTGAGTTTAAATCTTGCTCAAATTTATTATTATTTTCGCACCAATTAAAAGCCGCCAACCTCTTTCTTTGAACATTTGGATGAGAAATTTGCGCGTCGGCTTTGGTTTCAACTAAAAAAATTTCATCGTTAATTTTAACCAAAAAATCAGGGCAATAAAAACCACGAAAACCCTCTTCTTTAATGTAGGCAAGCCTTAAAAAATCATGCTTTTGTTCGTGAATTTTGCAAAAAGCCAAAACCTGCGAATCTAAATTTAAAGCCTCAATAAAAGCTTTTTCTAAACCGCCAGAATTACTCGAAAATCCCAAACGCCCGTAAATACACTTAAAAGTTTCAAGCGAATATTTTTGCCGCACCAAAATTTTTTCAACCTCCGAAAGCCTGCGATAATTAGCTTGCGACTCGCCAATAGTTTGAGTTTGTTGCTTTGCAAAAAGCTCTTTTGCCACCACTTTGATTATGTGATTTGTCACAACTTCAATTAACAAAACCCGCCAATTTTCATCAAAAAACGGATCAAAATTTTGAGCAAAAAGTTGATGACGAATGAATAAATCAACCAAGCTGGCAATTTCAACTTGGTTGATTTGGTTGTTTGGATATTTGGTTTTTTCTTTAAAAATTTTTGAGCTTTCAATCAGCGGCGCGCCAAAAGCCTTAATAATTCTGTCGGTCATGCGCGCAATAAAATCATTGTAGTTTTTGGCAGTCATCACGCCGCCATCAATGCGATAATCGCCAAAACGCACGCCGGTTTGCACGTCTTGCAAAACAAATTTTTCACCTTTGCCAATCATTTTTTTCAACTGTTCAAGGCTAAAACCTTCAAGTGCTTCAAGGTTTTTATAATCAAGTTTGGGCGGCAAAATATTTTCTTCTTTTGAACTAAAAACAAACGGAATAGCAAAATCATATTTTTCAAAATCTTCACACAATTCAACCGCAATTAAATCGCCCGCCGCGTTTGAATTATCTGATTCTTCGCTAATTTCGCCAACCAAACCTTCTTTAATCAAATCTTCATAAAATTTTTCAAATTTTGGATGTTCAACAATTGTCAAAACATCTAAAAAATTTTCAGGGTTTTTGCCTTCAGAAATCAGCTTGCGGTTTTCTTTTTTACTTTGTTCAAAATCAGATCCGCGCCACATCAAACGAAGTCCGCGACCA
>CANEVP010000056.1 GCA_947442475.1 Rickettsiales bacterium | reverse complement strand
GGAATTTTTTTGGATTTGGAAAATCTAAAAATTCTCAGTTGCGTGGTGAGGAATTTGTGGGTTGTTCAGAGGTTCCGTAACAAGGTAGGCTAAAATATTGGCTGATTTTGCGAGAAAATTATGGTAAAAACTGAGGGAATTTTTTTGGATTTGGAAAATCTAAAAATTCTCAGTTGCGTGGTGAGGAATTTGTGGGTTGTTCAGAGGTTCCAATAGTTAGTAACCTCGATGAAAATCAATTAACCAACTCTCAAAAGAATCAACTTCCCTAACTACGTCCTAAAATGACATTTGTATGACACAAAATTCTGATCAAAAATTCATCTCCTACGCTCTAAAATTAGCAAAACAAAATCTTGGCCTAACCTCGCCTAATCCAGTTGTAGGCTGCGTAATCGCGAAAGATAGCGAAATTATTTCCACCGGCGTTACCGCCAAAAACGGCCGCCCTCACGCTGAAAAAATTGCCATTGAAAAAGTTACTGACAAAAAAATTCTCCAAGGCGCAGAACTTTACGTAACGCTTGAACCCTGCTCTCATTTCGGTCAAACCTCACCTTGTGCTGACGAAATTATCAAATTTGGTTTTAAAAAAGTTGTGATCGCCACCGCTGACATTGACGAAAGAGTCAATGGCCGCGGCATTCAAAAACTGCGCGACGCCGGAATTGATGTGACTTGCGGCGTTTTAGAAAAAGAGGCGCGCGAAATTAATCGCGGCTTTTTTAAAGCTCGTCAAAGCGGCTTGCCTTTTATTACGCTAAAACTTGCCACCAGTTTAGACGGCAAAATCGCCACTAAAACTTTCGACAGCAAATGGATCTCTTGCGAGAAATCGCGGCTTTTTTCACACCATTTACGCTCAATTAATGACGCGATTTTAGTTGGGGCAAATACAATTAGAAAAGACGATCCCAGCCTTGATTGTCGTGTTGCAGGGCTTGAAGATTTTTCACCAAAAAGAGCGATTATTTCCGGCTCGCTTGATTTAGATTTAAAGGCTAAAATTTTTCAAAATTGCGACAAAATTCCCACCGTGATTTTAAGCAATAAATCTTGCGACAACTTTGAAAATTTAATTCTCTGCGCTGAAAAAAACGGTAAAGTCGATCTGTTTGACGCAATGCAAAAACTGTGCGCAAGCGGCGTTAATTCAGCGTTAATTGAAGGCGGGCAAAATATCTCAACGCAGTTTTTAAAAGAAAATCTGGTCGACGAATTAATCTGGATTCGTAGCTCAAAAATTATCGGCAATGATGGAATTGCCGGAATTGGAGAGCTGGGTTTTATGAAAATTTCGGAAGTATTTGATGAGTTTGTAAGAGTCGAAGTGCGCGATTCTGACAGCGACTTAATTGAGTTTTTTAGCAGAAAATAGAAAATTGAACCCTTGATTTTGCTGGTCAAAAGCCAATTTTCCACAGCTGTGGAAAATTCAAATTTTAGCTAAACCACCCGCTTCAAAACTTCCCGATAAACCTTAATTGTCTCATTACACATATTTTCATTAGAAAAATTCTCTTCGATATTTTTTCTACCAGCCACGCCCATTTCATCAGCTTCTTCTTTTGGCATTTCCAAAGCCTTATCGATTAATTGAGCAAATTTCTCAACATCCCCAACTTCCACCAAAAATCCGGTTTTGCCGTCAATAATAGTTTCCAGTGAACCACCAATTTTAGTGGCAATAATAATTCTGCTCGATGCTTGTGCCTCAATGGCGATGCGGCCGAAAGCCTCAGCGCGCACACTTGGACAAACCACCAAATGCGACACTGCGTAAGCGGTTGGCATGTCTTTGCAAATGCCGCAAAGTTGCACTTTTCCGACTAAGTTCTTTTCAACGATTTTATTTTCGATTCTTTTTCTGAATTTTTTGTGACCGTGATCCGAGCCAATCATGACGCAGAAAAAGTCATTTTTTACTTGCGACAAAGCTTCAATCAAAAACTCGTGACCCTTCCAAGCGGTGAATCGAGCCGGCATTAAGATGATTTTTTTATCATCGGGCAAATGCCATTTTTTGCTCAAATCAATAATACGATTTTTTGAAACTTTAGCGTAATCAAAATATCCCAGCTCTGCCCCGCGTTGGATCGTCACGATTTTATCAGCAAGTGAAGTAAGGTGATTTTTTTGATAATTTTTAATCAGATAATCTTTGATAAACCCTGAAACAGCGATGATCTCATCAGCATTTAACATCAAGGCGTTGTAGATTCTTTTAAGTGGAAAGATCTTCCAGCCAAAAAGATTTAATGAGTAAGTTCCGTGAACTGTTGCAACTAGTTTTGTGTGAGTTTTTTTGCAGGCAAAATAAGAGCTCCACATTGGCGCTCTTGATCTGACGTGAACAATGTCAACGTGATATTCTGCAATAAGTTTAGCGATTTTTTTGTTGTTAGAATAGATCGTCAGCGGATTTTTGCTGTGAACCGGCAGTTCAATGTGAACAATCCCCGCCTCGCGCAATTGATAAACTAAAATACCACCTTTTGAAACCACTATCGGTTCAAAGTCAGATTTTTTTAGCGCCTTAGCAATATCAATTACACCGCGCTCTACTCCTCCGCTTTGCAAACCCGGCAGAATCTGCATCACTACCGGTTTTTTTTCTTGGGAAATTTCCATTTTAATTAACTATGATTGTTTCTTCGCGCTTAGGGCCAGTTGAGATAATTGAAGCCTTAATGCCGCATAAATCTTCGATTCTTTTGATGTAGTTTAGAGCTTTTTGTGGCAAGTCGCTTAATAATTTTGAACCCATCGTGCTTTGCTGCCAGCCTTCCATTTCTTCGTAAATTGGCTCAATTTGATTCCACAAATGATTGGCTTGCGGCAAGTAGTCGTAAGTTTTACCAGCAATTTTATAACCAACGCAAATTTTGATTTTTTCTAATTTGTCGAGCACATCCAATTTAGTTAAAGCCACTTCTTTCACTGAAGAAAGTTGAATTGCTTGGCGCACCAAAACGGCGTCAAACCAACCGCAACGTCTGTCGCGACCAGTAACGGTGCCGATTTCTTTTCCTTCAACGCGCAAGAAATTACCAATTTCACATTCAAGTTCAGTTGGAAAAGGACCCGATCCAACGCGAGTTGTGTAAGCTTTTAAAATGCCGATTGTCTTGTGTAAATCAGCAACGCCCATGCAAGAGCCCAGAGCAATTTGTCCGGCCATTGTATTGCTTGAAGTAACGAATGGAAAAGTTCCGTAAGTCACGTCAAGCAAAGCGCCTTGGGCGCCTTCGAACATTACAGCTTTGAATGCAGAAAGCTTTTTGGCAATTTCAAAAGCCGGCTTGGCGTGAGAAAGTAGGCGCTGGCGAACTGGCGCTAATTCAGCAGTAATTTGTTCGCTGGTGACAATTTCAGCACCCAAACTTTGGCGCAAAAGATTGTGGTAAAAGAGTAAATTTTCTAAACGCTCAGCTAAAACTTTTTCATCCATCAAATCACAAATTCTAACTGCTCTGCGCCCCGCCCTGTCTTCATAAGCTGGGCCAATGCCGCGTCCTGTAGTGCCGATTTTTTTCTCACCTTTTTTGCCTTCCAAAAGCTGGTCAAGATCGCGATGCACCGACAAAATCAAACAAGCATTTTCGGCAATCGCCAAACTTTCTGTGGCAATTTTAATGCCCGCTTCTTCAATTTTTTGAATCTCAGCAAAAAGCGCGATTGGATCAACCACCACGCCGCTGCCAATTACTGAAAATTTACCGCGAATACTGCCTGACGGAAGTAAGCTCAATTTGTAAGTTTTGTCCCCAACTTTAATGGTGTGGCCAGCGTTGTGACCACCTTGAAAACGCACTACGGCGTCAAATTTGTCTGCTAAAAAATCAACGATTTTACCTTTCCCTTCATCGCCCCATTGTAGGCCAATTATTGCCGTGTTGGTCATTTTATTTTTCTTCCTTCATTTGATTTTTTAAACCCAAGATCACCGAGTTTCTGCCACTTCTTTTTTCAATCGTAAAAAACTTGCTGCAATAAGGACAAGTCACCGAATCCTTGTTACCCATGTTTAGGTAAACCAAAGGATGAGTTCCTACGCCATCACACGAAACTTTTTTTGAATCAACATGCAGCGTTTCAAGCGGACTGTTTTTAGAATTAATTTGAGGATTCATTTTTAAAAATTGAGAGATTAGAAATTGCAGCATTAGCAGATCTGTAAGCCACGCCAAGTTATTTTCCACAATCGAGTTTTTCAATCTAAGTTTTACACAAAATGAAAAAGATTTTTACCCTAATTTTTGCAGTCTTCTTTTTGCATTTTGAAGCCGCCTTTTCTGCCAGCAGCGATTGGCACGAAGATAAGAGCAAAGGAGCTAAAGCAAGGCTGATCGCCAGTTTTTATCAAGATGCTTCTGGCACAAAAAAATTAATCGCCGGCATTCATTTCAAACTTGGCGACGGCTGGAAGATTTACGGCAACGACGCTGGCGGCATCGGCATGCCACCAAGTCTTGATTTCTCTGCCTCAAAAAACTTTGCCAAAGACAATATTATTTGGCCAAAAGCCGAAGCTGGCGAAGAAAAAATTGGTGACGAAACCATCAAATTCGCCTTCTACAAAAATGAAGTTGTCCTGCCAATTGAAATTGAATTACAAGACCTAGCGCAAGCCACCGAACTTATAGTTAAGCTGGATTACGGCTTATGCAAAGATGTTTGTATCCCTGTGAGCGAAAATTTCACACTAAAAGTTTCTGATGAAATTGACCAAGAATCTTTGACTGAAATTCAGAAATTTTTAGAGAAAGAAATCACCACAACAAAAGAAGTCGCCACCCAAACCAAACCAGAATCCAAGCCCATGTTCACTTTGCTTTACGCCATTTTGCTAGCAATTTTCGGCGGGGCAATTTTAAACATCATGCCTTGCGTTTTGCCGGTTTTGTCAATCAAACTGATCTCAGTAATTAAGCATTCTCAAGCACCAATTGCACGAATTCGTTTCGCTTTTCTCGCAACAATTTGTGGCATTTTATTCTGTTTTTTTGCCTTCGCTTTTCTTGCCGCGATCATAAAATTCACCGGCAATTCTCTAGGCTGGGGACTACAATTTCAAAATCCTTATTTCCTAATTTCTCTAATTGTTATTTTGGTACTTTTTTTAGGCAATCTGCTCGGATTTTTCGAAATTAATTTTAATCAATTTCTCTCAACAATTCTAAATAAAAAAATCACTGAAGGCGAAGATAAAAAAAATATTTTTATCCCCAATTTTCTCTCAGGAGTTTTGGCAGTAATGCTTGCAACTCCTTGTTCGGCACCATTTTTAGGATCGGCAATTTCTTTCGCCCTCACCCAAAATTTTGCAGTTATTTTTCTGATTTTCCTCTTCATCGGCTTTGGCTTTTCTTTGCCCTACATCATCTTAATTGCTTCACCAAAACTGGTTTATCTACTTCCAAAACCCGGTAACTGGATGGTACAAATCAAACAAGTGCTCGCCGGACTTTTGGCTGCAACCATCATTTGGCTAGTTTACGTTCTCTCTCACATCATCGGTTCTTTTCCAGCATTTTTAGCGGGAGCCCTTGCTATCACTTTGCTTGCCGCCATTAAAATCAGATCTGAGTTTTTAAAATATACGATAATTGCCATCATTGCCGCGTGCACTTTGGCTTTGCCGTCAAATCTGCAACATCACCAGAAAATGCAGGAAGAATTCTGGAATAATTTTGACGAAGCCGAAATTTATCAACATGTGGCGCGCGGCGAAGTTGTGGTAGTTGACATCACATCTGATTGGTGCTTGAGCTGCAAATTCAATAAAATCAGAGTTTTGCAAGATAAAGAGGTGATGGAGAAATTAAAAGGCGGCGGCATTATTGCCATGCGCGGCGACATCACCAAGCCAAACGAAGAAATCATGGATTACCTGCACAAGAATAATCGCTTTGCTATTCCTTTTAACGCGGTTTACGGGCCCAACGCTCCGCAGGGTTTACTTGCCAGCGAACTTCTTACTAAAAAAGAGCTTTTTGAATTAATCGAAAAAGCTAAATAAATTTATCAACACATGTCGCAACTTACAAAATTAACCATCCGCCAAACTCTTGACGGCCTAAAAAATAAGAAATTTTCAAGCACGGAAGTTACCTCCGCCTACATTAAAAATATCGAGCAAAACCGCCATTTAAATGCTTTCATCACCGAGTCATTTGAGGTGGCAATGACAAGTGCCAAAAAATCTGACGAAAATATTGCCGCCGGAAAAATCGGTGATTTGGAAGGAATTCCACTCGGCATTAAAGATCTTTTTTGCACCAAAAATATCCGCACTACTTCTGCTTCAAAAATGTTGGAAAATTTTGTTCCAACCTACGAATCAACAGTTTCACAAAAGCTTTTAGATGCAGGATCTGTAACGCTTGGCAAACTCAACATGGATGAATTCGCCATGGGCTCTGCAACCACCAACAGCTATTTTGGACCGGTAATTAATCCTTACAAAAAGAAAGGCTCCGACGAAAATTTAGTTCCCGGTGGCAGCTCTGGCGGCTCTTCGGCAGCAGTTGCAGCTAATTTATGTTTGGGCGCAACAGGTTCAGACACGGGGGGCTCAATTAGACAACCTGCCTCTTTCACCAACACTGTCGGCATTAAACCAACTTACGGACGTTGCTCACGCTACGGCATGATTGCTTTTGCCAGTTCACTTGACCAAGCCGGAATTTTTGCCAAAGACGTTTTTGATGCTGCACTTTTGCAACGCGTGATTTCTGGTTTTGATGCTAAAGATTCTACTTCGGTAAATATCGCCGTGCCACAATTTGAAGCCCTGCTTAACTCAAACGTGCGTGGCAAAAAAATTGGCATTCCTAAAGAATATTTTGCTGACGGCATGTCAGAAGAAATCGTGCAATTGTGGAATCGCGGCAAAGAAATTTTGCAAAAACGTGGCGCCGAAATTATCGAAATCTCTTTGCCTCACACTAAATATGCCGCAGCCGTTTATTACGTTTTGGCCTCGGCCGAATGCTCATCAAATCTAGCGCGCTTCGATGGCGTGCGTTACGGATTTAGAGCGGAAGGCAACAATTTATCTTTGGAAGAAATGTATGAAAAAACCCGCGCTCAAGGCTTTGGCGCTGAGGTAAAAAGAAGAATTCTCACCGGAACTTACGTGCTTTCTGCTGGATATTTTGACGCTTACTACAAAAAAGCTCAAAGAGTGCGCAACCTTGTATTGCAAGACTTCACCGAAGCTTTCAAACGCGTTGATGTGATTCTAACCCCAACAACTCCAAGCGCGGCATTTTCAATTGATGAGTCGAAAAAAGTCGGCAGTTCCGATCCGGTTAAAATGTATTTAAATGACGTTTTCACAATTCCGGTGAACTTGGCTGGATTGCCTGCAATGTCGGTTCCAGCCGGCTTTGACAAGGATGGCTTGCCTTTGGGATTGCAGTTAATTTCTAAGCATTTCGACGAGCAATCTCTGTTTGACGTGGCTTTAGCGATTGAAGAAGACAGCAAATAATTATCTGCCCTTTTGCTCTTTTTCTTCTTGCAGAGTCGAAGCAGTAATTTTTGGTGAAAATGACGGAGTATCTACAAATGCTTGAGACGAGACTAGCATTTCATAAAAAATATTACTGGTCATTTTATGAACTCCTTCAATACCTTTGGTATAAATGCGATTATCTTTTTGCATCTGGTAAAAGCCTTCAATTCTTGACGCATCAATAGTTCTAGTCGCAGCTGCAATCTCTTGCTCATGAATTTCTTGTATCATCTTCTCATAACTCTCTGGTGAAGAGTCTAAAACCTCAAATACTTGGGATGAAATCATCTCAGCTGTGTGAATATTCGATTCCTCAAGCTCATTGTTAAAATTTTCTCCACAAGCCGAAGCAAGATTTGCAGCATGAGCAGCGCCAACTAACAATATTACTAACTTTGATGCCTCATCTGACGAAACCATCAATCCAACATTCTTAACCATTTCAGCTATTCGCAACTTCTCATACTCTTGCGCTTTTTCTGCCAACCTTTTTTGGGACACTCTGAAAAACCTACCACCCATCTCTAAAAATCACTAAATTTCTTTTAAAAATCTTCAAAAAGATCCAAATAATCCCTTGCAATAAAGGGGGTTTAGCCCACTATTCGCAGAGCTTCACAGCTATTTGAATTCAGTTTTTTT
>CANEVP010000055.1 GCA_947442475.1 Rickettsiales bacterium | reverse complement strand
TAGGCATCATGCTAGCTGGCACCTTCATCGGAACTCACATAATTGCAAAATCCCGCCTAGCTGCCGCAGAATCCCTAGCTCGCTCCTCACCAATTCCTGGCATCAAAGACAACATGCTGTGGCTAGAAACCAGCTTAAGCGCCAGTATCGATAACTCACAAGCAAGTGACGGTAGTTTAGTAACTTCTTGGCACGACCAAAGCAGTAACTCGGCTAAACCATTAGTTGTTGCTGTAGGAACTGGATTGTGCAACAAAATCTTCAACGTCCTTTCAAAGTTTTTGCTTACAAAATTGTCGGCTACGCTGGATTTGTCTGCTGTAGTTTATTAATTTATTGGTCGAATATTAATAATTTAATCTACCTCACCTTGCTGGTGACCGCTTTAATTGCTGTTCATAATTTATTTGTTGAAGAAAAATCGGTGAATTTATTTTCGACATTCAAAAATAATTTTTTTGTTCCCAGCTATTTGTTGGTGTTGCTTGCGATAAAATATTTGAATCAAGAAAAATTGATCTCTTTTCCAATCGACAATTTGCTTGTCATCGCAATTTCTTGCTTCGCTTGCAAAATATTTATCGCCAACAGCATTAGCAAAAAAGAAATCGAAAATAATTTGAAAAGGGTTATAAGTGAGGACAAAAATTAAGTTGTTTGTTAAGCGCTGTTGGAATTTAAATAAAAAAGAGGAGCCCTTTTGGGACTCCTCTTTTTTTTCGTCTAAAGTTTTTAAAAAACCTATTTTTTAGCGCGGGCAATTCCTTCTTCGATTAATTGACGAGCTTTAGCAGCATCTTCAAAACCAGTAACTTTCACCCACTTTCCTTTTTCCAAATCTTTGTAATGTTCGAAGAAATGTTTGATTTTGTTGATCAAACTTTCTGGCAATTCTTTGTAAGACTCAATCGCTTCAAACTGTGAATTTAGTTTTTTGGCAGGCACTGCAATAATTTTTTCATCCATGCCTTTTTCATCTTCCATAATCAAAACGCCAACCGGTTTTACCGCAATTACGGCGCCTGGAACCACGGCAAAATCTGACACAACTAAAACGTCACAAGGGTCGCCATCATCCGACAAAGTGTTTGGAACAAAGCCGTAATTGCACGGATAATGCATTGGCGTAGCAATGAAACGATCAACAAAAATCGCGCCGCTTTCTTTATCCATTTCATATTTCACCGGATCAGCATTCATCGGAACTTCGATGATTACGTTCACTTCGTGAGGAGCATTTTTACCAATGGCAATTTTTTCTAAGTTCATAAGTTTTGATTTAAATTAAGTTAAAAAATAAGCGGACCTGCCGCGCTGTAGCTTTAGCGAAAGCGGGTTAATTCACTTCCACAATCACCGCACCACCTTGTCCGCCGCCGATGCAAAGCGCTGCAAAGCCACGATTTTTGCCGCGTCTTTTTAGTTCGCGAAGTGCATGAATTATAATTCTGGCACCAGACATTCCAACCGGATGACCAAGCGCAACACCACCGCCATTCACGTTGAGAATTTCAGGATTAATTTCACCCAAAGCCTTGTCTAAACCAAGGTACTTTTGAGCAAATTCTTTTGACGCAAATGCTCTCTGACAGCCAATTACTTGAGCTGCAAAGGCTTCGTTAATTTCAAACAAATCAATATCTTTCACGCCTAAACCAGTTTTTTCAAAAAGTTTTTTTGCCGCAAAAACTGGACCCAAACCCATACGAGATGGATCTAGTCCTGCGTAAGCAAATTCGCGAATGTAGCCTAAAACTTCTAAGCCCATTTCTTTAGCTTTTGATTCACGCATTAAAACTGCAAAAGCCGCGCCATCAGTTACTTGCGAAGAATTTGCAACCGTAACAGTTCCGGTGTCTTTTTCAAAATAAGGCTTCATTTTTGCTAAAGCTTCTAGCGTTTGACCCTTACGTACACCTTCGTCTTCCTCAATCATTAAAGAATTTTTTTCGTCGTTGTTAAATACCGGAATTATCTCTTCTTTAAAAATTCCGCTAGCAATTGCGCGTTCAGCTTTTTGGTGTGAGCGCAAAGAAAATTCGTCTTGCTCCTCGCGCGTAATGGCAAAATCTTTCGCCACATTTTCCGCGGTGCAGCCCATGATTAATCCAGAAATTGGATCGGTAAGACCCTGAGCAAGCCCCACTACTGGCGCGAGGAAATGAGGTCTAAAAGTTAAAATCGTCGAAATTTTTTGCTGCAAAGTTTTTGCTTTCATCAAATTAGCAAAAAGAGCTGTCATTTTTTTGCCAAACATCAGTGGAATGTTGCTCATCGATTCCACACCGCCAGCCAAAATAATTTCAGCTTCACCATTTAAAATTTTTGACGATGCCGTTGTCATCGCTTCCATTCCTGAAGCGCAATTTCTGTGCACCGTAAAAGCCGGAACGCTTTCTGGAATTCCCGCTTTTAATGCAATAACGCGTGCGATATTTGCCGCTTCACCTGGTTGCGCCACGTTACCAATAATTACTTCATCAATTTGCTTGGGATCAACTTTTGATCTGATTAAAACTTCTTTAACAATGCGCGCACCCAAATCGTGCGCTGTCAGGTTTTTTAAAGACCCACCAGCTTTACCCATTGGCGATCTGAATCCGGCAATAATAGCAATACGTTCTTTCATAAATGATTTGAAAAGTTGAGGGATGTAAAAGAATTTAAGAAGGCAGCGATTAACTTCCACTTAAAAAAACTTTAAAAATGATCACGCCAGAAATTGTTAATTTTGCCAATCACCTTGCCAATATTTCGGCAGAAATTGCTAAAAAATATTTCCGCACACAAAACGGCGAAGTCGCTAAAGAAGATGATTCACCTGTGACAATTGCTGATCGTGAAATTGAAAGAATCATTCGCATTGAGATTGAAAGAAAATATCCGAGTCACGGAATTATCGGTGAAGAATTTGGGGATAAAAATCTTGATGCCGATTTTATTTGGATTCTCGATCCCATTGACGGCACCTCTTCTTTCATCATCGGCCGCCCAATTTTTGGCACACTCATTGCACTTACCTACAAAGGAAAACCTATTTTAGGAATTATGAACCAGCCAATCGCCAGTGAGCGCTGGCTTGGCGTTTTAGGCCAAGGATCTTGGTTTAACGGCAATAAAATTCAGACCAGAAATTGTACCGAAATTTCCAGCGCTGTGATGTGCTCAAGCTCATCTTTTTATTTTCAAAATGAGGATGAAGAAATTTTAAAAAGAATTTCTGCTGCCACGAAATATCAAAAAATCGGCGGCATAATTTATGGCGGCGATTGTTATTCTTACGCCTCACTTGCCTCAGGATTTGTTGATATTGTGCTTGATCCAGGACTTAAAGTTTATGATTACGCAGCACTAATTCCAATTATTGAAATGGCTGGTGGCGTGGTTTCTGATTGGAATGGTAACGATTTAGAATTGAAATCTAACGTCAAATTACTCGCCAGTGCCAATGGCGAATTGCACCAAAAAATGCTCAGATTAATTAACGAAGCTTAACTGCTGGTATTGTCCCAGATAGCTGATCTGGAGTAAATGCTAGAGAGCTCGTAGATGGCTTTGCTGTTTTGGCGGGAGCATTGCATTGCGCAAAAAATTCCGCCGCTGTTTTATTTTTCATCGCAACCATTTCTTGCCACTCTTGAAAAGTTCCTATACCCAAACTTTCTCCAATAATTTCACGCTCTTTAGTGATTTTTAAAGCAGCAGTAAATTCTTCAATTTGCTCAGGAGTCATCGTTAAAGGATCACGATTTCCTCTGTAACCTTTTGGCACTTCCATGGAAAAAAAATGCAAAAAAGCACCAGATGGATTGCCATCTTTTTTAAGCTCAAATTTTTCTTTTTTAACCTTAACGCCCAACTCTTTAAATCTTTCATAAAGACTTTCTAACTCGCCAATCGCATTTGTTAAAAGCGGAGAACCTTTCTCTTCTTTCCATCTAATACTGCTAATCTCTCTCGCCTGACCCATCTCAATTTTAATCAATGCCGGATTTTTAATAAGATGACCGCGAAGATTTCAAACATCAACACCCTCAGTTTTTAAAACATGCTGCAGATTACCAATTGCCGCTTTTTGCCATTGCGCAATTTCATCTATTAGAACTAGTTTTTTACTAGCAGCTGCCTCTGCTTCAATTTCTGCCTTTATTGCTGCAATCTGATTACCAACAAAGGATCAGCACTGCCTAGCGTTGCCAAATATTTATCTAAATATTGCGACGGATTTGCTGACAGCCGCGCCTCTTAGGCAATTTCTTGAATTTCTGCAGCAGTTGGGTTGGTTTTTCCTTTCACAATCTGGTAAGTTTATTTAGTGCTTAAAGTGACGCGTTTCGACGAAATAAAGTGCGATTCCTTTTTCATTAGCCTTAGCAATTACTTCTTCGTCACGCATTGATCCACCTGGCGCGATGATTGCTTTAATGCCAAAAGATGCGGCAATTTCGATATTGTCAGCAAAAGGAAAAAAGGCGTCAGAAGCTAGAAATCCGCCACTCGCTTTGTTAACATTTTTTTCACCATCAAAAAATTCTGAAGCTTTTTTGCAGGCAATTTCACAAGAATCAACGCGACTCATTTGACCCGCACCAATGCCAACCGTTTGAAAATCTTGCACCACAATAATCGCGTTCGATTTCACATGTTTACAAACATTCATCGCAAAAATTAATTGTTCGATTTCAGTTTCGTTGGCGGCTTTTTTTGTGACTAATTTTAAGTCATTTTTGGTGATATTTTTTTGATCTAATTCTTGAATCAAAAATCCGCCCGATATTGATTTTACTTGAATTTCCGCCGATTTTTTAAAGTCGGCAATCAAAATTCGTAAATTCTTTTTCGTAGCTAAAATTGCTTGCGCTTTTTCATCAATTTCACGCGCAATAATCACTTCAAAAAACATTTTAGAAAGTTCAAGCGCCAAAGCTTCGTCAATTTTTCCGTTTAGCGCCACAATGCCGCCAAAAGCTGATTTTGGATCAGATGAAAGCGCGCGCGTGTAAGCTTCAAGCAAAGTAGATCCAATTGCAGTGCCACACGGATTAGCATGTTTAATAATCGCGCAAGCTGGTTTTTGAAATTCCAAAACCAAATTATACGCCGCATCCGAATCGTTTAAATTATTGTAGCTAAGCTCTTTGCCTTGAAGTTGCTTGGCGTTAACAATTCCTGAATTTGAAGTGGAAAAAACCGCCGCTTTTTGGTGCGAATTTTCACCGTAACGCAATTCTTGTTTTAAGTTTCCACGAAGTGAAAAATCGCTTTGGTTAAACCAGTTTGAAATTGCCAAATCATAGTCAGCAATGTTTTTAAAGGCTTGCGCCGCGAGGTTTTTTCTAAATTCAAAACTTGTCGCGCCCGAATTTTTTGCCATTTCAGCAATCAAATTTTGATATTGCTCGTGCGAAGTAATTACCGTTTTGTAAGCAAAATTTTTCGAAGCCGAACGCACCATTGCCGGCCCGCCAATATCAATGTTTTCGATGATTTCTTCTTCGTCCGTGGTTTTAGCAACCGTTTCAACAAATGGATAAAGATTAATGATTAGCAGGTCGATTGACTCAATATCATGAGCTTTCGCGGCCTTCACATGTTCAACATTATCAAGCACCGCCAACAACGCGCCGTGAACTTTCGGATGCAAAGTTTTCACCCGCCCATCCATCATTTCTGGAAAACCCGTAAAATCAGAAATATCTTTATTGGCGATATTATTTTGGGTTAAAAGTTTGGAAGTTCCGCCCGTAGAAATTATTTCAACACCCCGCGCAGCCAAATTCTGCGCCAGCTCAACAATTCCCGATTTATCCGAAACCGAAATTAAACAACGTTTTATTTTTTGTAGATTTTGCATTTTTTTAAGAGTTGGTTTTTGAATGAAATTTTTATGAAATAATTACTTGCTCAATGATGGCGTCAATCTTTTGCCGCTCGAGCTCGATTTGTTTTTTGATTTTTTCTTGGGCGTCGAGTTCTAGCTTGATTTCATCGACGATTTTTTGCTGGTATGAGACTGGAAGGTTTGGGATTAGAAAGTTTGAAATTTGCTCCCAATACAAATGAATTTGGTTTGTCGCTCCTGTGTAGTCTCGCTCTATTTGAAAATAACCAAGAACACTTCTGAAAAAATAAACAAAGAACAATTGGTTAAAATCCTTCCCAAGTCTTATTATGTAGTTATCAACTGATGTTATTGCGTCTTCTTCAAGATCAAATAAGTCAATCTTTCCTAAAGAAACTTTACCAGTGGCGCAAAGAATTATGTCGTTCTTTTTTAATCTCTTTTCAGTTTTTATTTTCTGAAACTCTGCATTGGTTATTTTTTCTGATTCTTCGAGATCAATAAAACCATTTTTTAGATTCGTTATTTTAACGACTGAAATTTCACCATCCGAATTATAGGCGGGTTGAATACCTTTCTCATAGCTGCTTACAATATCCTTTACCTTAACCGTTTCAATCTCATCCAAAATTTCCATCAACTTTTTGGTTGGCGGGTTGTGGTATCTGGTTGAAAACCTTAAAATTTCACTTCTTGCTAATCCAGCAAAGTCAGTTTCAAAAACTCGCAAGGTTCTATTATCTGCAATTTGCGTTCCAGCCGTCATTCCTTTGCCAAATTCGTTGTAGAGATTTTGATCAAACCCAAACTCTCTGGCAAAAACTTGATTGATAACTTCTTGCGGCTTTTTGATTTGGTTTTTTAGGTCTTTAATCTCGCGCTCAATTGGATCGATTTGTGCAACGATTTGGTCTTGAGTTGGTTTTGAAATTTCAGGGACTTTTATGTTTAGAATATCAAAAGGACTTATGTTTGATTGAGATTTTCCCATAGAAGCAAGAGCAACCTGCTTTCTAAAAAAGTCACACTTTATCATATATGAAAAGAAGCGGCTATTGACGCCATCTTTTACTCTTAATGCTCCTACTCTTTGATTAAGTAGTAGCTTTTCATTTAATTCTTCAACCAGAGCTGATTTCCCTATTGTCGCGCCAGTCATGGCAATCAGAATATCGCCTTCTTTTAGGAGGAATTTCTCAAATTTATTTTGAAAATCTTTTGGTAAATAAGCGCATTCATCCAAGTTAAGTTCTTGGTTATCAAAATCTCCTATCCTAACCAATTTTATGCCATCGACATCATAATCTTCGCTAGAAAAGGCATATCCAGATAAAATGTCGCAATAACTTCTTACTTTAGACGTTAAAATGTTGTGACGATTCTTAATTTCTTTTGCAAGCTTATGAAATTGATAGCTAGAACAAAGCATTGTGTTTGCCAACTCACTAAACTGAATCTCAAAACATTTAATCGCCATCTACTTCAACCCCTTATTTTTTGAGGTTTGTGGCAGGAAATTTTCTTCACTCACAACCTTTTGATTAGTTTTTTCTTCCAAAGCCAATCTTGCATCTTTGGCGATTTTACCACCTTTTTGCGCAGGAGTTTTGTTTTGCTCTAAACCTTTGGCTTGCATATTTTCAGCAATTTGGCGGGTGGAAACTTCGGCAAGAGCGGTGAAGATCAATTCAACCTCGCTCATGTGATCACGCAGATTTTGGCTTTTGAGATTTTTAAGTTTTTTATGGTCGGCAACGCTTAAACCACTCCATTCTTGGTGGATTATGTTGGTTAAAATGCCAAATTCTTCACCTTGCTTCACACCACTTTCTTTCCAGTAGTCGGTAAGTTTATTGCGGGTTTCTTGACCCATCATTCTTTGCTGAATCCATTTCTGGCTTCTACCGTGTTTTTGCCAGTTTTCTCTGGCGCGGTTTAAAGATTGTTCGGGGTCGGCAATTTCTTGAATGCGCTCATTACCAACTTTTGCTAACCACATTTTGATTGGCTCGGCTTTTGGGCTTGGGATGGATTGAATTAAGCGAAAAATCGATTCAAGATCAGCGACATCGGTTTTGTAAAATTTACCATCATTTGCCTGCATTTTCAGGTGGTCACAATTTGTGACCACCTCGCTTCCTTCCTTTTCTAGCCTGCTTTTAAGAGTTGACCAATAACTCTTTGCCTTTTTGTAATCATTTTGTTCGGTTAACGCTGCAACAATGTCGATAACTGAAAAAAACCACTTTTGAGTTTTTTCATCAAAAGATTTACGAATTTTAAATTTCTCGAAAATTGCGAGGCTTTGTTGTTTGTTCATCGTTTAGCTCCAATTGATTTGTCTTAGAACCCGTCCTAAGTCTTTTTTAACTTCAGATTTTGACATGTTTTTAGCGCTTTTTTAGTAAAATTACGACCAATATCAGGATATATTGCGAGTAATTTTACTAAAAAATAAGCAAAAACAGGGCGAAATATGAGGTTAAAAAAGACTTAGGAC
>CANEVP010000054.1 GCA_947442475.1 Rickettsiales bacterium | reverse complement strand
GTCGCAAAAAGATGCTTTAAGCTGCGTTGCTGAAATCAAACAGGCCGCTTCCGACATGAATGAATTGATCCATGACATCTTGGATGTGGCGCAGAATTCTTCGGGGAATTTTTCGGTGGATTTGTCACGCGCAATTGATTTGCGTGATATTTTGAAGCGCGCGGTTCGCCTTAATTACGATTATTCGTTGCGGCGTAATGTTGGTTTAAAGGTGGAAGTGGCTGAAAATGTGAAGGCGGCAAAGCTTGATGCTAAAAGGATGAAGCAGGTTCTGACAAATTTGATTTCTAACGCTCTTAAATATTCTCCTGCGCAAAGTGAGGTGAGAATTCTTTGTAAATACAGCACAGATTTTTTAGAAATTTCGGTGATCGATCAAGGCTTTGGCATGACCAAAGAACAAATCAAAACTGCTTTTGAAAAATATCAAACAATTACCAATCCAAACTCAGGAAAAGTTGATTCTTTTGGGCTTGGACTACCAATTACCAAACAACTTGTTGAGCTGCAAAATGGTGTAATTGAGGTGATTTCTGAAGTTGGAAAAGGCACCCAGATGAAAATAAAATTCCCGCTGCAATTGATGTAAATGATCCACCACTACCCGCAAACTTAAAAAAGCGTGTGCACTTCAGAAAAATCCTCGAGGCGGAAGCGTTTCGAGGATTTTTTTGTTTTAATTATTTCTCCCAAGTCATGCTGAGCTTGTCTAAGGATGATTCAAGCCTGTGCCCAGAGTCATGCTTCGAAAAGCTCAGCATGACTTGGGAGAAGGTGATTTATTTAAGTCTGATTCAAAAACGCCGCAACCGTGCTATTTAGCGCTTCATTTTCAATCAAAAAAGAATCGTGGCCGTGGTGGCTTTCCATTATGATGTTGCTGGTATTGATGCCGCAGGCGATTAAAGCGTGGGTGATTTTTTTGGTGTCGCTGGGTTCGAAAAGCCAATCATCAGAAAATGAAATTAAGCAAAATCGGCCATTTTTATTTTTGGCGAACTCGATGAAAGCGTTGCTTAATTTGCCGTTAAAATCTGATTCTAAATCGAAATAATTTACGGCTTTTGTGGTGTAGAGATAAGAGTTGGCGTCGAAACGTTCGACGAAGCTCATGCCTTGGTGATGCAGGTAACTTTCAACTTGAAATTCAGGATCAAAATTTAGCGAAAAAGCATTTTTAGCGTCGGTGTTTTTATTTTGTAAATTGCGGCCAAATTTATCCTGCAGCGAATTTTTCGAAAGATAGGTGATGTGTGCAATCATGCGGGCCACGGCGAGGCCTTTGGATGGATATTTTTTTTCCAACAAATATTTGCCGCCACACCAATTGGGATCAGCCATAATCGCTTGGCGTCCGGCTTCGTGAAAAGCGATATTTTGGGGGCTGTGGCGGTAAGAAGTGGCAAGTAACAACACCGATTTTATTTTTTGCGGATAAAGTGCCGACCAAGACAGAGCTTGCATTCCGCCGGTTGAACCGCCAATTACCGCGTGCAGTTTTTTGATGCCTAAATGTTCAAGAAGCAGATTTTGCGCTTGCACCATGTCTTGGATGGTAATCATCGGAAAAGCCAGTCCGTAAGGCTCGCCAGTTTTGGGATTGATGGTTTTAGGGCCAAATGATCCCATGCAGCCGCCAATAATATTGGAGCAAATTACGAAAAATTTGTTAGTATCGATTGGTTTATTTGGGCCAACCATCGCGTTCCACCAGCCAGCTTTTTTGGTGACAGGATTGGTGGATGCAACGTATTGATCGCCGGTTAGCGCGTGGCAAATTAGAATCGCATTTGATTGATCTGCATTAAGACTGCCGTAAGTTTGGTAGGCGAGGGGAAAATTTTTTATTTCAATGCCGCTGCTTAATTTTAAGGCTTTTTCTTGAGCGAGAAAAACGATTTCGCCAATCTCAAATTCGTTGTAATTAGGGCCGAAACTTGACTTCACTTTCATTGTTTTTAAATCCAATTTTAATTAAACTGCTTTTCATTTTTCTAAAATTTTCATGACTCAAAATCAACAGAATAAAACTTGCGAGCCCGCATTGCTGGCTTTTCGGCAAGATATTGATAAAATTGATGACCAAATAATTTCTTTGCTGAAAGCGCGCATGGAAGTGGTGACCAAAGTTGGCGAGTTCAAAAAAAATAATCAGGAAAAGTTTTTCATCCGCTCCAATCGCGAGGCGGACATGATTAAAAATTTGGTGGAAAAATCGAAGGGTGCTTTGTCGAGCACTACTGTGATGGGAATTTGGCGCAAAATAATCACTGCCGCCAACATGCATGAACAGCCGCTGCGCATTGCAATTCATAATCCGCGCGATGTGGTTGATTACGCTTATCTGGTCAAAGAATATTACAATGACTTGGTGCCGATTCGCAATTTTGACAGCGTTAGCAATGTGGCGCTAGAGCTTGAAAAACGTGAGGCGCAGATTGGTATTTTTGCTTTGCCCAAAAATGATTTTGATGCGAAGGTGGAAGACGCTGCGGAAAATTGGTGGATCGCTTTGGCGAATAATCGCAATGGTTTGAAGGTGTTCGCTAAAATTCCATTTGGTGAATTTGCTGATGAAAAAAAGCAAAATGATCAAATTGAGTTGGTTGCGGTGGCGGCGAAAAATCCGGAAAAATCCAGTGACGATAATAGTTTATTTTATGTCGAGGTGTCGCGTGAAATTTCGAAGGGGCAGGTTTTGACGGCTTTGAAAGATCAGGGGCTTGAAGCGAAAATTTTGAAATCGGTGAAGTTGCATCAGGTGGATGGGATGGTTTTTTATTTGATTGAAGTTGCTGGTTTTTGGCTTGAGGAAGATGAAGTGGTAAAAAATTTTTCAAAGTCGAAGGCGAAGGGTTATGTAAAAGTTTTAGGTCATTACGCTAGAGGAATAAAAAGGTAATCATCATAAGTTGACAAAGAAGAAACCGCCTCCACAATGCGCGCCCTTCTCTTCGCAATCCCCTTTTAAAAAAGTCAGTTTTTTAGAAATTCTTCACGGGCAAATAGCTGTCAAAAGCCAATCCTGAAGAACCAATGGGAATCGCAATTCAAAACACATCTAGACATGTCAAAAAGACTAAATGCTAAGAAAAAAATTAGCAGAAAATTGGGCGGAAGCCTTTGGGGTCAAGCTAAAGATCCATACCTAAAACGTAATTTTAAACCCGGTCAGCATGGTGCTGCATCTGGAAGAGGCCGCGTCAGTGACTACGGTACTCAACTTCGCGCTAAACAAAGACTAAAATTCTACTACGGCAACATTTCTGAAAGACAATTTTTCAACACTTTCACTTTGGCTTCAAAAGCTAAAGGTGACGTTTCTGAAAACTTCATTGGCATGCTTGAAAGCAGATTAGACGCTGTTGTTTACCGCGCTAATTTTGTTCCTACAGTTTTTGCAGCTAGACAATTTGTGAACCACAAACACGTTACCGTAAACGGCAAAACCGTTAACATTCCTTCTTACAGATTGAAAGTTGGTGATGTTGTGCAAATTCGCGAAAAATCTCGCACTCTTGCAATTGTGATTGAAACAATGGCTAAAAATGAACGCGATGTTCCTGGATACCTACAATTGGATAAAGGCAACCACTCAATCAAAATGCTTGCTAAAGCAGCATTTGCTGAAGTTCCTTACGCTGTAGAAATGCAGCCACATTTGATTACAGAGTTTTACTCTCGTTAATCTTTTGCTTAAGATTAGTTCCCAAAAAAGGGACTCTGAAGAAATTCAGAGTCCCTTTTTTTGTTCCAAAATTTATAGGCGTGCAGCAAGTTTGCAGAAATCTTCAATGGTTAAATTTTCTGGTCGTAAGTCAGACTTAATCCCAACTTCTTTTAAAATTTCTTCAGGGTTTTCAAAAATGCCCTTTAAGCCTGATTTTATCATCTTGCGGCGCTGATTAAAAGCTGCGGAAACTACTTTTCCCAATTTATCAAAATCAACATCGGCTAGCGGTTTTTGGCGTGGGGTAATTTCTACAATTGCTGATGTAACTTTTGGGGGAGGTGTAAAAACCGAAGGGCTCACTTTAAAAACCATTTTGGTTTCGCATAAAAAATTAACCATTACAGCGAGCCTTCCGTAGTGATTGGTATTGGGTTTAGCGACAATGCGATCGACCACTTCTTTTTGCAGCATTAAATGCATTGAAGAAATTTGCGGGGCGATTTTTAGCCATTTGAAAAGCAAAACTGTGCCAATGTTGTAAGGCAAATTGGCGATGATTTTGAATTTTCTAGCACTGTTAAAAAACTTGGTTTCATCAATTTCAAGTGCGTCACCTTCATTGATTTCAAGGCGCTTGCCGTAGAAATTTTTTAATTCTCCTAAAGCCTCCAAACATCTTTGGTCTTTCTCAATTGCGACCAGTTTTTTTACACCAGCGTCAAGTATTGAGCGCGTTAAACTGCCTGGTCCGGGACCTATTTCTAAAACTTCAAACTCACTTAAATCACCGGCGGCGCGGGCTATTTTGTCGGTGAAATTTTTGTCTAAAATGAAGTTTTGGCCCAATGATTTTTTAGCATCTAGGCCGTATTTTTTTATTAGTTCGGAGGTTGTAAGGAGGGTGGACATGAATCGAGTGAGGAGTGTGTGGGGTAATGGAAG
This sequence comes from Rickettsiales bacterium, assembly GCA_947442475.1. Lineage (GTDB taxonomy): Bacteria > Pseudomonadota > Alphaproteobacteria > Rickettsiales > UBA1997 > UBA2645. The sequence goes on along the minus strand of CANEVP010000054.1, from coordinate 3,977 downwards.
ATGAGTTGGATCGGATAAGATGGACGGGGTTTGTAACCCTGTCCAAATGTTCATTTCAAAGTCATGAAACTATGGACGAGGTTACAAACCCCGTCCAGCTCAATTCCAGCTCAAGAGTGAGCCAGTTTTATGAAGTAGAATTAAAGCGCTTTTTCAGCTTCAATAAATGAAAGCCCCAGAGCATCAGCAACGGCTTTGTAAGTGACTTTGCCGTCAATTACGTTCAAGCCATTTCTCAAGTGAACATCGTCAGACAAAGCTTTTTTGTAGCCTTTGCCTGCAATTGCCAAAGAGAAAGGAAGAGTCGAATTTTCCAAAGCTTGAGTTGAAGTTCTAGCAACTGCTCCGGGCATGTTGGTCACGCAATAATGAACGACACCGTCAGTTACGTAAGTTGGATTCGAGTGAGAAGTTGGTTTTGAAGTTTCGAAGCAACCACCTTGGTCGATTGAAATATCAACCATCACTGAGCCTTTTTTCATTTTTTTAACCGTAGCAGCAGAAATCAACTTTGGAGCAGCGGCACCCGGAATTAGAACTGCGCCAACAACTACGTCAGAATCAATGGCATTTTTTTCAATGTTCTCAAGTGAAGCATAAAGCACTTCGGCAGAGTTTTGAAAGATGTCGCACAAGTAACGAATTCTTGGCAAAGATTTATCAAGAATCACAACTTCAGCGCCCATGCCAATTGCAACTTTTGCTGCGTTGGTGCCTGAAACGCCGCCACCTAAAATTGTAACTTTACCGCGAGCAACTCCAGGAACCCCGCCAAGAAGAACACCGCGTCCACCTTGCGCTTTTTCTAAAGCTTTGGCGCCGGCTTGAATTGAAAGTTTTCCAGCAACTTCAGACATTGGAGCAAGAAGTGGCAAAGATCTGTCAGCAGCGCTAACAGTTTCAAAAGCAATCGCAACGCAGCCAGATTTAATCAACATTTCAGTCAAATGTGGTTCAGCAGCTAAGTGCAAATAAGAGAAAATAATTTGATCTTTGCGGATCATGTCGCATTCAGATTTTTGTGGTTCTTTAACTTTCAAAATCATTTCAGCTTTGCCGTAAACGTCAGCGGCAGTAGCGGCGATTTGAGCGCCAGCTGCAACATATTGTTCGTCAGAAAAATCAATTGAAGCGCCGGCATCTTTTTGTACCAAAACTTGGTGGCCTGCGTTAACTAGTTCGCGAACACCAGACGGAGTTGCGCCAACGCGATATTCATGATCTTTAATTTCTTTCGGGATGCCAATAAGCATAAGTTCTCCTGTTTAGTTTTTATAAATTGGAAATGTTGGAAACTTTGATGATATTGCTTTCTTCTGAGGTCAAACTTGGATGCAATTCATATTCAAATTGAAAAGTTTTTTTGGCAAGTTCGATTTCTTTGGTCAAATTTTTTCCTTTCAAAAATAAACAATAACCGTCTTTTTTTAAGAATTTTTGGGTGTAACCAAGAAGTTGATCGAGTGGCGCTAATGCTCGTGAAACCACACAATCAAATTCTAATTTTGCTAATTCTTCTAATTTTGATTGGTGAACAAAAATACGATTTTGCGAAAATAATTTAGCGCGACGTAAAAATTCAGATTTGCGAAAAGATTTTTCAATTAGGTGAATTTCGCGCAGACCCAAAATTGACAAAACAATTCCCGGAAAACCAGCGCCGGTGCCGAAATCAGCAAATTTTACATTCTTATTTGGAATATAACGCAAAAGCTGCGCGCTATCTAAAATGTGTCTTTCCCAAATATTTTCGACGGTGGATTTGCCAATAAAATTGAAATTATCATTTTCGGCTAGAAGCAATAAAACAAAGTCTTCGAGATTTTTTATTTGGGCAGGAGTTAGCGCAGAAAATTTTTCAATTTCTTTAAAAGCGGCGACTTTTTTGATTTCGAGTTGCATGGAATTTTTTGAAGAATTGGAGGAGTTGCACTTGATTAAAAGGCTTTGACTGAATTTTGACAGATTTTTTTTAAAACTAAAAACTTGACGCTGGCGACTCGCAAAACTAAAAATTTTTTCCAGCATTTTTTCTACAAATCCCCTCCAAAATAATTTCCAAACAAAATGAAAATCTCTTCAAAAGTTAAAAAAATTCTTGCCTGCTACGAAAGTGACAATGCTGGCACCAAAACAAATTTAGCGCGCATTTTAATGCATGGCAAACTTGGAGGCACTGGTAAAATGGTGATCTTGCCAGTTGACCAAGGTTTTGAACATGGTCCAGATAGAAGCTTCGCGGTTAATCCAGATGCTTACGATCCACACTACCATTTTCAATTGGCAATCGATGCTGGCTTGAGCGCTTACGCAGCGCCTCTTGGCATGATTGAAGCTGGAGCTGATACTTTTGCTGGCGCCATTCCAACAATTTTAAAAGTTAACTCTTCAAATTCTTTGCATAATGGCGGAACTGCGCCACACCAAGCTACAACTGCTTCAGTAAAAGATGCTTTGCGTTTAGGCTGCTCAGCAATTGGCTTTACAATTTACCCAGGATCTGACGCTGCTTTTGACATGTTTGAAGAAATTCGCGACATGTCAGAAGAAGCTAAATCTTACGGTTTGGCGACTGTAATTTGGTCTTATCCAAGAGGTGGCGATCTTTCAAAAATTGGCGAAACAGCAATAGATATTTGTGCTTACGCAGCCCACATGGCGGCACTTCTTGGCGCTCACATCATTAAAGTGAAGCCACCAACTCAAGCGCTTGAAAATCTTGAAGCGATCAAAGTTTATGAAAAAATGAAAATCCCTGTTTCAACAATGCAACAGCGCATCGCCCACGTGATGAAAACCACTTTCAACAATAGAAGAATCGTCGTGTTTTCTGGTGGCAATGCCAAAACCGATCAAGAGCTTTACGCTGAAATTCGTGAAATCTACAAAGGTGGCGCTAATGGCTCAATCATTGGTCGCAACACTTTCCAACGCCCAAGAGAAGAAGCGCTAAAAATGTTGGAAAACATCATCCAAATTTATCAAGGTAAGTTCTAAATTTTTTAAATGGGCTTGCGATTCTATGAATCACAAGCCCATTTTTTTTATTGTTTATGTGGTGATGAATTGCGGTATCTCAAAAAAAAACGCGCCCCCTTCCTTCTAAAAGTTTTTGTCGCGATCTTGATAGTTGGCATCATCATTGTTGGAGTTTTTTCAGCTAACGTCGTCATTATCAAATTTCGTCTCAAAACAGCGGAAATCTTAACTAAATCTTCTTTAGTCCAGTTAAAAAAAACGTGACGAAAATGATTTTTCACGCACCGACGCGCCACTAAAAATCGCCCCAGACGCAATTGTAATAAACAACGGCAATCTCACGATTGACGAGGGTTTTCACAAAATTTTACAAATAATTAATTCTTAAAAAAAATGCAAAAATCACTTCTCGAACAACTTCCCGAAATTTTTGCCAAGGGCAAAAACCAAGCTGAAAAAATTTTAGAACGTCTCGAAAGCAAATGGCGCATTAACCTACAAAATCGTGAGTTGGTAATTCCTGCCAAAGACAAAATCAGCCAAGATTTATTTGCTAAAAACAATCAAAACCAAATTGACGAAAATAAAATAAATCGCCTGATTTATGGCGATAATTTATTGGCTTTGGCGGCACTTTTGGCGGAAAATTCTGATCTAAATTCTAACCCAAATTTTGCTGGGGGGGGGTGGAAACCAGCCTGCGTGGCAAAATTGATTTAATTTATATTGATCCGCCTTTTGACTCGAAAGCCGATTATCGCACCAAAATAAATTTGCCCAACGCCAGCCTTGAAGCGCGCCCAACCACAATTGAACAATTTGCATATTCCGACACTTGGAAAAACGGCACCGCCAGCTATTTAGAAATGATGATTCCGCGCCTGATTTTAATGCGCGAATTGCTGTCAAACGAAGGCTCGATTTATGTTCATATCGATTGGCACGTTGGGCATTATGTGAAAATTATTTTGGATGAAATTTTTGGGAAGGAGAATTTT
>CANEVP010000053.1 GCA_947442475.1 Rickettsiales bacterium | reverse complement strand
ATTGATTGAATGATGCGAAAAACGCCTTCGGTGTTGGCGCAATCGGTTTCACGCATTTTTCCGTCAAACGCTTCAAGTTTCAACTCGTGACAATTTGTCACGACTTCACTTCCTTCTTCTTTCAATCTTTGTTTTAACTTACGCCAGTAAGCTCCGGCATCAGAACTTTCGGTTAAAGCGCCGCAAACATCTACAACGCTAAACCACCACTCAGAATTGTGCCAAGTGCGACGGATTTGTTTTTCTTTAAAAATTATAATTGAGTTTTCTTTATTTTTTGGCGTTGGTTTTTTCATGTTTTTGGGGTTGTTATTATTAAAAAAGTTGGTGAATTTTTTCTAAAATTTTGGCGCTTTCTTGGTCTAGTTTTTTGATTTCTAATAGAATTTCTTCGGGGTTGCGAAGCTCGATTTCGTTGCTTTTATTGGGGTTTTTAACCGAGAGGTCGAAGGTTTTTTGGTCGATGTTTTTAGTGTCGATTGACCAAGAATTTTCTGAATTTTCTTGGTTTTTTTGTAGGCGCAGAAACTCGGCTAAATCGCTTTCGTTTAATGGATTGGTTTTACCTAAATTTCGCGTAAGATTTAATTGATAAAACCAAACTTTTTTGGTCTTGGTGGTTTTGTCAAAAAATAGCACCACGGTTTTTACACCAGCGCCCGTGAAGGTTCCACCGGGCATGTCGAGCACGCTGTGAAGGTTGCATTCTTCAAGTAATTTTTTGCGCAGAGAAACTGAAGCGTTGTCGGTGTTAGAAAGGAAAGTGTTTTTGATGACCACCGCAGCTTTGCCGCCAGCTCTTAAAATTTTGATAAAATGCTGCAAAAATAAAAAGGCGGTTTCTCCGGTTTTAATGTCAAAATTTTCTTGAACTTCAGCGCGCTCTTTGCCGCCAAAAGGTGGGTTGGCAAGGATGATGTCGAAGCGGTTTTTTTCTTGAATATCGAAAAGATTTTCGGCCAACGTGTTGGTGTGCAAAATATTTGGTGCCTCAATGCCGTGCAAAATCATGTTCATGATTGCGATGATGTAGGCGAGCGACTTCTTTTCTTTGCCGTAGAAGGTTTTCTTTTGTAAAATTTCGTCTTGTTTGGTTGAGCGGTTTGGATTTTGTTCTTTTAAATATTCAAAGGCTTCAACCAAGAACCCTGCTGAACCAACAGCGCCATCATAAACCGTGTTGCCAATTTGTGGCGCCACAACTTTGACAATGGTTTTTATTAGCGGACGTGGGGTGTAATATTCGCCGCCGTTGCGCCCTGCATTGCCCATGTTTTTGATTTTGCTTTCGTAAAGATGGGACAGTTCGCATTTTTCAGAACTTGAGCGGAAACTCATTTTATCGACAATATTCAACACTTCGCGAAGGTTGTAGCCGCTTTGGATTTTGTTTTTTATTTCGCTAAAAATTTCACCAATTTTGTACTCGATGGTGTCGGGGCTTTCGGCGCTTGATTTGAATTTTTTTAAGTAAGGAAAAAGATCGCGGTCGATGAAGCTGATTAGATCGTCGCCAATTAAGGCTTTGTGATGATCTAGTTTTCCGTCGGAAGTTTTTGGTGCAGCCCAAATGTCCCAACTAAATTTCTGCTCAATGATGTTTGTGTAAGGCTCTCCATTTAATGCTGCTTGGGTTTTTTTATCTTTTTCAAAATCGTCGAGATATTTTAAAAATAACACCCAAGAGCTTTGCTCAACGTAGTCTAGCTCGCTAGAAGATCCGGCGTCTTTGTGAAGAATATCGTCAATATTTTTAAAGGATTGTTCGAACATTTTGTAGGGGGAATTAAATTCTTGAAATGCGAGAGGCAACGTGCGTTGAGATAAGCTTTTTGTAGAAGTTTGTTAAGGTGTCAAATTGTGACTCTTAATATTTTTTGAGATAATGATGATGTGGGATGCTAGCCGCCATTTCTTTGTATGTTTTGTAAAGAAATGGCGAGTGACGGCAGCCACATTGTGGGCTTTGAGAGCTTGTAAATAAGGGAGTTATAATTTTCTAAAAATCAGAAATACCCCCATTTGTACCCCCAAATTTTGTTTTTAGTCTGGATTGTTCATCCTCAAAATAACCTAGATCTGCTTTAATAATAATTCTGATTTACGAGCTTTGGCTGGATTATGTTTTTATATTTTTAATATCTATCTCGAGCTCTTTTAAGCTGGATTTTCTGTCATTTTCTTTTTGCAGTTCTTTAAATTTCTGATATTCATTTCCCGATTTTTCAACCGCAATTTTATGACTTATTTTTCCTGCATGTTTCAGGATTTCTCTGCCGTTAAGTTGTAAAATCGCATCAAGTCTTTCGATCCAATCTTTCATGTACATTGCAATTCTTTGGTTTGCCATTGTTTTATAACAGTGTTGATTTGAAAGATTTAAAGTTAACAGAAAAACTTAACAGATGGGAAAAGTACTACAGCTACAATAGATCTCACAGCTCACTAAAAAATCTAACTCCTTTTGAAAAATATCAGGAATTAAAGAATTCAATTCCAACTATTGCAGAAATTCATACAAATTATGACAAAGGAAAGGAAGGTTTTGCCATTTGGAATTACAAAGATGATCAAGCGGTAAAAGCCGCTTTCAAATATCGAGATATGATATTGGACGATAAGAAAATCTGACTTAATCTGACAGTTTAATTGTAAGGATGTCTATGAATCACACAATTCAGTGCCACCAGAAGCACCACCACCAACACTATTCTGCCTAGCTTTTTTAGTCATAATTTCTCCGTCAATTTAAATTAAAATTAGCTAAGAAAATGAGCTAACGCTCATTTTCTTTCAGCTCTTAAATTGACACGGAATTGGGGACGGTCTCTTTTTAGCCGTATTTTTAAAGAACAGTAGATTTGATTTGTTCAGCCAAATTCATCGCGGCAATCCACACATCTTCAATTCGGGAATTGCTCGACCAATCGCTGGTTGCAGACAATCCTAAATTAGCATCAAAAAATTTTTCATGATTTACGCCATCAACCAAAGCGTAACGCCAGCGATGTAGACTTACGTAAGACGCTTGCGTGTGATCGATGCCGCTAACTTGAGTAAAATTTTCCAGCAAATCTTTTTTAACTTGCTCTTGATCGCGCTCTAAATTTTCTCTGCTCCATTTTTCGCGGCTATGAATTACCAAAGAAGTTACGTTATCTTTGCGACCAAATTTTGACGAATTTACGGCAATTAATTTGATCGGATTATTTTTAACTTTGGCAAAAATCCAGTCTTTTTCCCACTTGCTTTTAAAGCCCAGCATCAAGGCAAAACAAGGCTGCATCGTAACTTCCTGACAAGTGAAATATTGGTGAAAAAGATTTTTGGTTTGAGCTGGGGGAGCGGTTGAAATTATTAAATCGAAAACTCCTAAATCATTCCCGTTTGTATCTTTTAAATGCCAGCCATCGCTTTGTTTTTTGTCAATTGGCGCGACTTCCATGGCCAGTGAAATATCAAGACCAATAGCTAATTTTTTGCACAAGCTATTCATATTGGGAGCGCTAACCAGATGGGTTTCAAACCAAAAGCGGGGAGTTATTGAGCCATCATTTTCAATATTAATTACTTTGCTGTGCCACGCGGCAACATCTTTTGATAAAATAAAAGGAGCTAAAAATTTCTGAAAATTTTTCGTGCGCGCGCTAAAACATTGCGCACCGTGATCGAAAGCAAAATCTTCAACATAACGTGTGGACATCCGCCCGCCAACGCCGCGCGATTTTTCGAAAATTTTTACTTGGGCAATGTCCTCTAAATCTTTGGCCAAAGTTATGCCAGAAATTCCAGCACCAATGATGGCAATTTTTATTTTTTTCATAAGCTGTTGGCTGTGATTTTTTCTAAAGTTTTTTGTGCTTGCGCTAAAATTGCCTCAAGTTTGGGTTTTTCCATTTTGCGTAAATTATTGTAAACAAAGGTTAAACGCTGATTATTTTTTAACTGAGCTTCGTTTTTTTGTAAAAAATTCCAATAAAGTGCGTTGAAAGGGCAGGCCTTTTCGCCTACGGTGATTTCTGGATCGAAGCGGCATGATTTACAAAAATTCGACATCCGCGAAATATATTTTCCACTGGCCGAGTAAGGCTTGCTGGCCATCAAGCCTCCATCTGCGTGCAGTGCCATGCCCAGAGTGTTGGGAACTTCAACCCATTCAAAAGCGTCAGAGTAAACGGCGAGATACCATTCGTGAACTTCTTTGGGATTAATGCCAGCAAGCAAAGCAAAATTTCCCGTAATCATTAAACGTTGAATGTGGTGCGAATAAGCATGTTCTTTGGTTTGTTTGACAACCTCGCTTAAGCAAAACATTTGGGTTTTTCCACTCCAATAAAATTCGGGCAGATCTTTATTAGCGTTTAAAAAGTTGCTTTCTAAATATTGCGGCATCTTCAGCCAGTAAATGCCACGCACATATTCACGCCAGCCTAAAATTTGACGGATAAATCCTTCCACAGCGTTTAGCGGAGGTTTGCCATTTTGATAGGCCTGCTGCGCCATTTGACAAATTTCAAGTGGCTCTAGCAATCCAACATTAATGTAAGAAGAAAGCAGCGAGTGATAAAGATAAGGCTCGCCGGACACCATCGCGTCTTGGTAATCGCCAAAATTAATCAGTAATTCATCGATAAATTGTTGGGCTTCAATTAAAGCTTGATCGCGGTTTACGGCAAAATGAAAGGGCAATAAATCGCCAAAGTTTTTTGGAAATTTTTTAGCAACCAAATCTAAAACTTCTAAAGTGATCGCGTCTTTTTCGTGACTGATTCTTGGCGGCGATTTCATGCCAGTTTTTGGTGATTTGCGATTTTCGATGTCGTAATTCCATTTGCCACCAACAGGCTTTTTTGTAGCGTCAAGCAAGATTTTATGCTTCTTTCTCATCTCGCGGTAGAAAAATTCTAAGCGGAGCTGTTTTTTGCCTTTGGCCCAATTTCTAAATTCAGCTTGGCTGCATAAAAAACGGCTGTCTGGGAAAATTTCAAAAGTGATTTTATAAATTTTCTGCCAGTGCAGAACTTTTTGCCAAACCCGATATTCTGAAGGCTCGGTGAGAGAAATTTTTTGCGGCTGATATTTCTCAATTGCCCTTGCTAACTCGCCGTCAAAGGAGCCAGAATTTTTTTCGTCATCAAGTTTTACGTATTCAACTCTAAATCCTTGCTCGCGCAATTCTTGCGCGAAATGGCGCATTGCGCAAAAAATAAAGGCGATTTTTTTGACGTGATGCCAGACATAGCTTGCCTCTTCATTAACTTCGCACATTAAAATCACGTCATTTTCTTTGTCGCCATGACGTAAATTTAGCAGCGAATGCGACAGTTGATCGCCAAAAATAAAATGCAGGTTTTTAATCATTTGAGAGGTTTTGGATTTAGCTAATTTATTTAGCTTTTTTCATATTCAAAATTAATAAAATCATCTCTTTTTTTGATAAAAAAACAGCTATATCATCCCCTTGAGCAATGGAATTGATTCTGGAAACTTTAATCTGAATAAACTTAACCTCAAAAAGTTAGATTTTTCTCAGTTTAAAATCCAATATCGCCACATCAACAAAGAGGATTTATGGTTCAAGTTTCACATGCGCGCGCCACGACTACGATTGCCATTCGAAAAAAAATTAAACAATCTCAAAAGGGCGTCCATGAAAGATAATGGAGCTCAATTTACTTACGAACTTCTGCTTAAACATTTACGTCCCAAGAACCTTCACCCGTTTGAATTGCTCTGCCAAAAACATGCTATCAAACATAAATTAACCAAGTTTAGACATCCTTGGACCAACGTTCAAGTGGAGCGAATCAATCAAGCAATTAAAGACGCCACAACCAGAACCTATCACTAAGACAGCATAAACCAATTCGAAAAACACCTTTTGAATTTCTTGCTGAAAAGTTTAAAAACAACCCAACACTTTTTTATTAGAATTCTGACTGTTGCTTAAAGGGAACAAACATATAATTGATCTGACTTTTTTTATATCACCCATGAAGCGCATCCTTAGCTTTTTCATTGCTCAGCGTCTCTGCTGTAAATACAGTACATATTTTAGTGGTCAATTTTCTTGCCTGATCTTGTCTTGTAATTACATTTTGCAATGAAGTTTTCATCACTCCCAATCCACCCTGATGTTCATTTGCAACAAAATCTTTTTCTTTCTCAAAGTTCGGGTTATCACGGTAATTTTCTAAAAATATTTTTTCTTTGTCTGAAAGAGTAGATTTTTCTTTATTCGTAATTTCACAAAACAAATCATAAGCACCTTTACGAAGAGCAGAACTAACTGGCGCAAGAGCTGGACCTGCGTGATTGATTTCTCCCAATTTAAAACTTTTACCATCACCCACTGGAACTAAATCAACACCAAGCTCCTGACAAGTTTTGTAACTCTCTTTAAGATCACCATTTAAAGCCTCCAATAATCCTGTCACACATTCATTAAATGCTACGATTTCTTCTTTCGATAACATGTATTCCACTCTTGTCGGCGCAGCTTTTCCAGCACTGAAACAGGTAGTAAAACGCGAACCAATCTCAAATAAATCAGAGCTATTTTTTTCTGCCGCATGATTTTCTGACGCCTCAAGCTGCGCTCTAAAAGTGTGACCCACCACTGACCATTTACCATCTGCATCAGCAACCAAATTTACTCTGACATCACCCATTTTCGCCACGCCAACTAAAAATGGCTGGATCAAAATATCAGTTTCGTAAAGCTCTTTAATTACCTCTGTAATTTGCACTTTATTTATCTCTTCTTCGAGAGTTTTCGAGTTTACTTCAGCATCATTTATTTTAGCTTCATGTGAAGATTTTTCTTTCAAAGCTTGTGCATAAAGCAAGAGCTTAGAAATCCCTCTAATCTCTTCAATTTTGTTTTCATAAAGCAAATTTTGATCCACATAAAGTAACTGCATATCTTCAGAAACAAGCTTATTCATTGGCACTTGAAGAAGATTTTTAAGATTCAAACCATTAGGACGAAATTCTATCCCACACACACCACTTGACTGCGCAGAGTCAATTGGTTTGAAAATAAATCGGTGCGGTAAAGCTTCAAACTCGCTGTTATTATTTCTGGGAAATAGTTGATTTTCCTCATTCAAAGTTTTTTGAAAATTTTCTTCAAACGTCGTATCAAAATTATCCACTGTAGATTTTTGAGTTGGGATGTAAATCGTCTTCTTTCCTAAGCTTAATATGGCTTCATCAACTTTTTCTGGAGCAACTTTATCGCACTTGTTTGTCGGATCACTGAACTCAAGATCAGTAATTAATTTTTTGTACTGATCTAAAAAATATTGATAAACATTTTGATTATTAGCTTTAGCTGCTTCTTTGTCTTCCAATGTGAAAGAAGCCAACATTGGATCGAGACGATTTAATATGTAGGAATTTTGCAGATCTTTAGCAAGAAGTGATACTTGACTTCCAATCATTTTAGGCGAATTCGCTTCCCCTGATTTAAATTTATCTTTATTCACCTCAACCTCAACATCGCACACTTTTAAAATATCGCGATCTGCAACTTGATTCCACAACGTATTTTGATCGGAAGTTAAACGTTCTGCCCCAGCTTCTTTAGATAAATTCGATAAAATATCGTTACGCTCCTGATAAATACTGACGAATTTTCCAAAATTATTTTGACCTAATTTCAACGCTGGAAATTTTCCACTTTTCAAACAAGACTGCAAACTGTCACGCGAGTGGTCGATAAGATAAACTGTGTGATCCTCAGAAATCGCAGCACAAATATAGGCCAATGTCGCGTGCTGACCCAGAGGAGCATTACCATAGGTTAAACCTGATTCATTGTGCAAAATAACTATATTCTTTTTCATAAGCTCAAACTTTTATTGATAGAAAATTGTTACAGGATCGGACACTGGTTGTGACCAAAAAAAATAATTACCAGAAAGCCAAGAGTCAACCTTCAAACATTAGAACCCTTGCGAAACACCGCCAACCATCTTAATGGCACCTCTAAAAATCCAAATTTACCCAAGCAAATTTTGATCTCGGAGATTTTTTGATTCCGAGTTTTTGAATAAAAAATTCAGATAAACATTTTTGTTAAATTTTTCGTTTTCAAGCTTCGTAACATGGTCACTTGCAACAAATGAAAATGGCTGAAAAAAAGTTGCTCCTACGCTACCACTATTTGCGATTGTTAAACACTTTTTAAATTTTCTAATTTTTTCGGCATTACCAACAAAACCATCAATACCGTTGTTTAAGGCAGATGAAGAAATATAAGGTTTGCTTCCTGCTTTGTGGTCGTTTTTCTTTAACCTTTTCCCCCTCTGAATACTGGGAAATACTTCATTTAGATTAAACTCGCCCCACTGAATATTTTTTAAATCCATTGCCATAGCGTTATTTGTTTTCAAATAAATATTCTCTGCCCTGCATTACCATGCTAAACTCAAAAGTGAGATAGTCGGCAATGGTTTTTTCGAAATCCTCTTCTTTAGGTATTTCATCATTGAAGGAACCTCTGAACAACCCACAAATTCCTCACCACGCAACTGAGAATTTTTAGATTTTCCAAATCCAAAAAAATTCCCTCAGTTTTTACCATAATTTTCTCGCAAAATCAGCCAATATTTTAGCCAACCTTGTTACTTTTGTGGTTCT
>CANEVP010000052.1 GCA_947442475.1 Rickettsiales bacterium | reverse complement strand
AATCGGCTTCATGACTTTCCGTGATAAATTTTACTGAATTTATTTGCCAGAAAATGAATGGTGACCCCCGATTTCTGGCAAAAGAATGGCAAGAGAAACTGTTGTAGAAGCAAGTAGAAAGTGGGTTGGTGAGGTATTTCAGGATGGACTAAGTTAGGAGAAACTCCTAGCCAGTGGCAGAAGGAAGAAAATAAATCAATGCTGCGTCAGAAGGAAGTTGACGCCATATGGGTCAAAAAAAACGAAGAAAATTATTACGGCTACAAAAGCCACATCAATGCCGATCAAACTCACAAAATGATTCACGCCTACAAAGTGACATCAGCCTCGCTTCACGACAGCCAAGTGTTTGAAGAGTTGCTAGATCATACAATTGACCCTCACAGCAGAACAAAAACTCTCCAAACGCCAGAAAATCAAAAATTAGATCAAGAGCTGAACACATCTTCCAAGCCCAAGCTCACATGGGAAGTCATTTTACCAGAACAATCGGACTTCTTCGCGCTGAGGTGAAGATTGAAATGATGAATTTGACTTACAACATGGTGCGCCTAGGGTAGACTCAGGCGTGATGGGATAGTTACGTCGGCATCTACTTAGAACAGAAGCCGCGCCAAAAAACCCACAAGAAATCACAAAAAAAACATCAAAACTATTGTTAAACTAAGCGATAAAAATGAGATTTTTCTCAACCGAATTTTTAATTCAAAAATTCAAAATTAAAAAAATCTTTGGAATTGGATTTGCCTGGGTAAATTTGGATTTTTAGAGGTTGCCTAAAGAAACTCCTCCTCTTCTTCCAAAAACCCAAATCTCTCATCTTTTTGATCTGACACTAAGTCAGACAAAATTTTTGCCGACCCAGCAGAAAGAGTCCACCCCAGAGAACCGTGGCCAGTGTTTAAAAGCAGGTTTCCATATTTTTTAACTTCGCAAATTAGCGGAATAGAATTTGGGCGAAAGGGACGAAATCCTGACCATTCGCTAACGTCATTGGCATTGCCAAAATCCGAAAAAGTCGCACGAACTGAACTCTTCAAAAATGAAATATGTTTTTTGTTTTTATTTGGTTTCAAACCACAAATCTCAACGGTTCCCGCCGCTCTAAAAATATTTCCCAAACGACTATAAACGATTTTATTTTGCGCGTCAGTTAGTGCTAAATTTGGCGCAATAAATTCACCACTCGCCGCAATTGAAAGGCTGTAACCTTTAAGCGGATAAATTCTGGTCGAAACTTTAATACCCTGCAAAAGCTTGTCACCCGCAGCCCCAAGCGCATAAACATATTTATTGGCAACAAAAACTCCTTTGCTGGTATTGACTCCCGTAACCTTTTTGTAATTGGTAAAAATATTTTTAATCTCAGCGTCATATTTAAAAACCACGCCATATTTTTCTTGGCAGATTTTCTCTAAAGCTCTTGTAAATAGCAGGCTGTTGCCACTTGCATCCATCTCGTAAAAAATGCCACCGGCGAGTTTTTTTTCATCAAAAAGCTTCACTAAAGTTGGCTCTTTTTTAACACATTCTTCGGCATTTAAAATTTGCGCTTTGGCACCAATCGAATTGCAAAATTCGGCATCTTTAATAGCGCCATCGAGCTTTTTTTGATCGCGGTAAAAATGCAAAATTCCGTTATTTTTATAATCAAATTTTAAGTCTTTTTCTTCTTTTAAAATCTCGAGCAAAACCTCTTTGCTGTAAGATGTAAGGCGAAATAACCTGCGACTATTTTCTTGGGCTCTTTTTGGTGAAGAGTTTTTATAAAATTCGCAAAGCCATTTCAAAAAACTTTTATTGGTAAAATCCGAAATCGACAAAAATGAATTTGGCAAAACTGCCGCTTTAAGCATTGAAGTCAGCGAGGTTTTTGCTGCCCAAGTTTCAACATGTGAATAACTCAATTGCCCGCCATTAGCTTCTGAACAGCCCAAGGCTGACGCCGAATTTTTCTCTACCACCATCACTTGATGCCCCGCACGCGCCAAAAAATAAGCGCTCGTTACGCCGACGACACCAGCTCCTAAAACTATTACTTTCATCGCAAAATTGTCTTTTTAAATTGAAGAAAAACCCAGCAACTAAACTATTGAAATGCTAGATAAAACCAATGTTTTCAACATTCCAGCGAATTATCATTTTTTCAGATCACTCTTTGATTGGGCCGAAAAAAAATTCGGTGCAGAAATTTCTCAGGTAAAATTTTTTCTACCAAATCGCCGCTCTTGCCGTGAGTTTCGTGAAGTTTTTTTGCAAAAAAAAACCAATACAATTCTGCCGCAAATTAAGGCGATTTCAGACATTTCTTACGAAGATTTTTTTGATTTTTTGCCCAACCTTGAAGCCAAAGAAAACATCGATGAACTCTTGAAAATCAAGACTCTATCGGGAAGTGATTATCTTTTTTTCTTAAGCCAAGAAATTCAAAAACTCTCAATCTTTGGCCAAGATCTTGATTTTGAACAGGCTTTCAAAATCGCCATTAACCTGCAAAGCCTCTTTGATGATATTGAGCGCGAAGAAATTGATTTAAAAAAACTTGAAGAAATTGACGATTCCAACCTTTCGCAGCATCGCTTGCTGACTCTCGATTTTTTGAAGAATTTTCACGTTCAAATTAAAAACTCCCTGCTCAAAAAAGATGTGTTTTTTGCCAGTTCGAGCCAAAATTTTATTATTCAGAAATTCGTCTCTTTACTAGAAAAACAAGGCTCCAAAACACCAATTGTTATTGCTGGATCAACCGGAAGCGTTTCTTTTAGTTCAAAATTAATTCGCGCTATTTCACAAAAAAACTTCGTCGTATTGCATGGCGCAAGTGATGAAGATTTTGCCGCTGAGAATCATCCACAATTTTTTCTAAATCGCTTAATAAAATTTTTAAAAATTGAGAAAAAAGCGATTGGTCAAATCGCTGAAGAAAAATTTTCTCTAAGCCCACAAAGCAGGCAGAAACTGATTTCATTGATGGTGCTGCCAAGTGCTGAAACGCTGAAATGGCAAGAAGTTTCAAAATATTTAGATGTTGAAAACACGTCACAAGATCTAGCCAAAAATTTTCATTTAATCGAAGCCAAAAACGAAATCGAAGAAGCAAAAATCATTAAATTAATTTTGCTAGAAGCACTGCAAAACAAAAAAACTTCGGCTTTAATTACTAATAATGATAAGCTGGCGAAGCTTGTAAAGCTTGAGTTGGAACAAAGTTTTTTACCTTTCAACGACACGCGAAACTTAAGCATTTTTAATTCACATTTGGTGAATTTTTTGCTGCTGATTTTAGAATTAATTGAGAGCGATTTTAACTCGCACAGCTTGCTTGCGATTCTGAAAAACCCGCTTTGCGCTTACTCGCAAGATAAAAAACTTTTAGCTGATTTTGAAATTAAGATTCTGCGCCAAGACCGCGCTAATTCAGGCTTAGAAGGCATTAATAAAAAGTTAGAAAATGACAAAATATTAAAGGAATTTTTTGGAAATTTTTGCGCTGATTTTTCTGAATTTTCAACTTTCACCCTCGCCTCACAAACTTCTGCTTTAGTTAAAATAGCGCAAAATCTCAGCAAAAAAACTTGGCAGCAACTGCTCGAGCCAGAACCCGCGCAGATCGAACTTTTTGAATTTTTCGAAAAATTAAAAACTCAAAAAGAAATTACCCTCAATTCCAAAAATCTTTTAAGCAGTTTTAAAACTTTATTGTCGCAGTTGAGCTATTTTGAAAAGTCTGACGCCAGCGCCCCAATTCAGATTCTATCAACTATTGAGGCGCGTTTGCTCAATTACGATTTGGTAATTATTGCTTCTCTTAACGAAGGTGATTTTCCGCAAGTTGAGGCGGAAAATTGGTTGGGTAAAAAAATCAAAAAAGATTTGGGAATTGACCGTGTTTTAAAAAAATCTGGCCAAAGTGCTTACGATTTTTGCAATTATTTGTCGAATCGGTCCGTGGTTCTGACTCGCTGCAAAAGCAGCAATGGCGGGGTTTTAATTGAGTCACCTTTCTTATTAAAATTTAAAACCATCTGCCAAAAAATTGGCGTTAGCTTAAATTCTGGCGAAAAATATTTCGCCTTACTTGCCAAAACAAATGAGGTGCAAAGCAGACAAATCAAGGTCGCAAATCCTAAACCAAAAATTGAATTTCGTCCG
This sequence comes from Rickettsiales bacterium, assembly GCA_947442475.1. Lineage (GTDB taxonomy): Bacteria > Pseudomonadota > Alphaproteobacteria > Rickettsiales > UBA1997 > UBA2645. The sequence goes on along the minus strand of CANEVP010000052.1, from coordinate 4,570 downwards.
AAAAAAATTTCGATCACCGATATTTCCAAATTACTTTCTGATCCTTATGACATTTACGCTAAGAAAATTCTGCAATTAAAAGAGTTAGAAAAAATCGATTTTGAACCAAGCTACGCCGAGTTTGGCAGCTTTATTCACAAGGCTTTAGAAGAGTTTGTTAAAAACCCAAAAGAAGAAAATTTTTTAGAAAAAGCGCAGGAAATTTTTGAGGAATATTTTTTATTTTCCGAAAGCAAATTGATTTGGTGGCCGAAATTTGAAAATATTTTTGCTGAATTTGTTAAAGAAAATCAGCGCTTTTTGAATCTTGAAAATCGCGTTGAAATCCCTGCTGATGTTTTCGTTGCAGGAATCACAATTCGCGGAAAAATCGATCGCGTGATTGTAAATGACGAAGGCGGTTTAGAAATTTTTGATTATAAAACCGGCCAAGTTCCAGGCAAAAAAGATGTGATGCTGGGTATTAATCCTCAGCTCACGCTTGCAGCATTGATGCTTCTGGAAGAGAAAATTGCTTCGCTAAATTATTGGAAATTATCTTCATCGTCGGCGAGTGAAATTAAAAAAATCTGCGATGACAGAGAGGAAATATTAATTTTAACTGCCGCTGCCAAAGCAGGCCTTGCAAGACTTTTTGAGTTTTTTGCCAATGAAGAAAATGGCTACACCGCAACCGATAATTCCGCAAGAAGTGACTATAAAAACTTAGCTAGAAGCGAGGAAGCAAACAAATGACGCAACGCTACAAACTGACAATCGAATATGATGGCAGCGGCTATTGCGGCTTTCAGAAGCAATTTGGCATCCCTGAAAAATCGATTGAAGAAATTTTGGAAGAAGCGGTTTTTAAAATGTCGCAGGAACGCCCCAAAATTATGGTTTGCGGACGAACCGACGCCGGAGTTCACGCTTTAGGGCAAGTGGTGCATTTTGATTTAGAAAAAAAATTCTCCAGCCATCAAATTATTCTCGGCCTCAACAGCTATTTACGCCAAGAAAATTTGGCGATTTTGGACGCAGAAATCACCGACGAAAATTTTCACGCCCGCTTCAACACCAAGATGCGCCATTATCGCTACGCCATTGTGAATCGACGTGCACCTCTGGTTTTGCAAAAGAATCGCGCTTGGCATGTAGCACAAAAATTGGATATTTTGGCAATGCAAGAATCGGCAAAGTTTTTGATTGGTGAGCATGATTTTTCATCTTTTCGTGACGCCGAATGTCAGGGGAAATCTCCAGTGAAATCACTTCAAAGAATTGAGATTGCGCAAAATGGTGAAGAAATTTTAATCGAGGTCAGCGCTAAATCTTTTCTGCATCACATGGTGAGAAATATTGTCGGAACCTTGGTTTGGGTTGGATCGGGGAAAATTGCAGCTTTGGAAATGAAGAAAATTCTAGAAGCAAAAGATCGGACAAAATCGGGGCCAAATGCTCCAGCTTGCGGGTTATATTTTTTGCGGGCTGATTACTAGAAAACAAAAAGTAATAGGGTCCTTGAGCAAAGCTTAGCGTTGCTCAAGAAGCCTATGTAGTATTGAAGTTACTTCTTCAACTTTTTCGAAAATCTGCCTCTTCTTCCGCCGCCCGCCGCTTTCTTGGCAAGATCAGTCGCAATCAAATCAACCGCACGGTTCAAACCCACTTCCAAGACACTGTCTTCTTTAAGTGAGGTGTATTTCTTGTCGTGCAGCAAATAAGGCCCAAATGGCCCAATGTTTGCGACAATTTTTTGGCCGCTTTCTGGGTGAGTTCCAACTTCGCGAGGCAGCGACAAAAGATCCGCCGCGTCTTTTAAAGTAATTAAATTCGGATCTAGAGTTTTTGGAATCGAAATACGTTTTGGTTTTTTCACCTTCGGTTTTTTCGCCGGTTTTTCTACAGCTTTTTTTACCTTAACTTTAGCTTTACTTGGTTTTTTAAGCTTCGCTTTTTCTTCCTTTTCTTTTGCTTTCGCCTCTTTTTCCTTGGCTTTTTCCGCTTCAGCCTCAGTGATTACTTCACTTCCAACCAATTCTAAGTAAGGCCCGTAAGGTCCAATTTTCACCATCACTTCGAAACCAGTTTTTGGATCAACGCCCAAACTTCTTGGCTCAAATTGCGGCTTTCTTTCGCCATCTTCACCCAAATCACCATCTTTTTCAAAAAGTTGCATGGTGTGTTTGCACTCAGGATAGTTCGAGCAACCAATAAAGGCGCCAAATTTGCCGAGGCGCAGGCTTAATTTTCCGGTGTTGCAAGTTGGGCAAGAATCTTTCAAAGCACCTTTCTCATCCACACCAAAAATGTGGAACCCAACTTTTTGGTTTAACACTTCTAAAACTTCGCCAAATGGCTTTTCGCTTACCTCAGAAGTTGATTTACTGAAATCTCCCCAGAATTTTTTAAGGAAAGCTTTCCAATTCATTTTGCCGTTAGAAATAATATCTAACTCATCTTCCAAATTCGCCGTGTAGTCGAATTCAACATATTTGGCAAAAAATTCTTTCAAGAAAGTTGTTACAATTCTGCCGCGCTCTTCGGGGAAGAAGCGCTTTTTATCTAGCTTAACGTAACCACGATCTTGCAAAACTGAAATGATTGCCGCGTAAGTTGACGGGCGACCAATTCCAAGTTCTTCCATTTTTTTAACAAGGCTCGCTTCAGAATATCTTGGTGGTGGCTCGGTGAAATGTTGTTGCGGCTTCACATCAAGCAAAGCCAAATTTTCTTTTTCGCGAAGCTCGGGAAGATTCTGTTTTGAGTCATCTTCATCAGCTTCATTGTCGTCGCGATCTTCGCGATAAACTTTGTAGAAACCGTCAAATTTGATTGTTGAACCAGTAGCGCGAGCTTTGGCGTAAGCTGGAATTGTTGCAATATCTGCCACAACTTGGTCAAAAATAACGTCGGTCATTTGTGAGGCCAAAGTTCTTTTCCAAATCAAATCGTAAAGCGCAAATTGTCCGTCTTCTAAATATTGCTTAACCTTGTCTGGCGATAACGAAAAATCGGTTGGGCGGATTGCCTCGTGCGCTTCTTGCGCATTTTTGATTTTGCTTTTGAAAACATTGGGCTCAGATGGCAAATAACTTTTGCCGTAAAGCGCGTTAATTTTTTCACGAACTGCCGTTACTGCTTCCGCAGTCAAAGAAACCGAGTCAGTTCTCATGTAAGTAATCAAACCTTGCGCCACGCCGTCGATTTCAATTCCTTCATAAAGGCGTTGCGCGGTTGACATTGTGCGACTCACGGAAAAGCCCAATTTACGAGCGGCTTCTTGTTGTAATGACGAGGTAATGAAAGGTGGGTTAGAACGACGTTTGGCCTGCTTTTTGGTGACTGCAACTACGTGATATTTTTTCTCTTTCAACAGTTGTTTGATTTTGCCTGATTGAGCTTCGGTTACAATTGAAAATCTTTCGAGTTTTTTGCCTTCAATCTCAGTAACGCTCGCCTGAAACTCAGCATTCTTCTCGTTTTTGAGATCAATTTTAATGTCCCAATATTCTTCACTTTTAAAAGCGTCAATTTCATCTTCGCGATCGCAAACAAGGCGCAAAGCCACTGATTGCACGCGCCCCGCTGATCTGCTACCTGGTAATTTACGCCACAAAACTGGCGACAAAGTAAAGCCCACCAAATAATCCAAAGCGCGGCGAGCCTGTTGGGCATTGACCAAATCCATGTCGATGTCGCGCGGATTTTTGATTGCCTCAACAATTGAGTTTTTGGTAATGGCGTTAAATACAACGCGCTCAACTTTCACCGTGGCTTTAATTGCCTTCTTCTGTTTTAAAACTTCTAAAACGTGCCAAGCGATTGATTCACCTTCGCGATCTGGATCGGGTGCGAGAATCAGCTTGCTGCAAAGCTTGGCGGCATCAACGATTTCTTTAACATTCCTCGAAGACTTTGCCGAAACCTCGTAACTCATGGCAAAATCATTATTTGGATCAACCGAACCATTTTTGCTCGGCAAGTCGCGAACGTGGCCAAATGAGGCTAGAACCTTGTAGTCACTGCCTAAATATTTACCGATTGTTTTTGCCTTAGCTGGGGACTCGACGATTAAAAGATTTTTCATCACTTTGGTTTAAAATTTCTAAAAGGAGCGAGAAGCGTTTTAACTAAACGTTTCTGCGTACGATGCGGCCTTTAGTAAGATCGTAAGTAGTCATTTCGATTTCAACTTTGTCACCTTTCAACACGCGAATTTTATTCTTTCTGATCTTGCCTGAAGCGTGCGCTGTAATGATGTGCTTATTTTCCAACTCAACGCGAAAAATAGTATTTGGCAGAACTTCAATGACGATTCCGTTCATTGAGAGAAGGTCTTCTTTAGGCATTTTTGTTTTTTTTATTTTGTAAAGGGAAGCGCGAAGGCCGCGGAACCTATTTTGGCGAAAAGTAAAATTCAAGGAGCGTGAGTTGAGATGGTTAAGGACACTCTGAAAAACCTACCACCCATCTCTAAAAATCACTAAATTTCTTTTAAAAATCTTCAAAAAGATCCAAATAATCCCTTGCAATAAAGGGGGTTTAGCCCACTATTCGCAGAGCTTCACAGCTATTTGAATTCAGTTTT
>CANEVP010000051.1 GCA_947442475.1 Rickettsiales bacterium | reverse complement strand
CGTTGTTGCGAAGAATTTGAATAAGAATTTTTTGGAAGAGTTGGTTTAGAATCTTTGAGATCTGCTCAAAAGCCGCCGCAAAATCAACGCAATAATTTAAAAATAAATCTTAAAAAATATTCAAGAATCTCTTATTATTTAACCTAATTTATTTAAAATAATAGCCAGTTGAAGCCTTTATTTATAAGCTTCTAACAAGTATTTATTAAAAGTTATTTTAACAAATTTAGTAATTGAAGAAATGCAATCTGAAATAAAATTAATTAGCTACCAAGTGTCTAAAAGTTAGATTAATGCGTGGTTCTTTGATTTTCATGGCTTTAGGCAGGCTATGCAGCCAATTTTTTTGAGTTTCACCTTGCATCAAAAGCAGGCTGCCATTTTGTAAATTTAGCGAAACCACTTCTTTGGTGATTTTATGTTTAAAAGAAAATTTGCGCACAGAGCCCAAACTTAATGAGGCAATAGTAGAATTTTTTACAATCGAACTCTCATTGTCGCAGTGCCAGCCCATTCCTTCAGCGCCGCTGTGATAAAGATTTAACAGGCAGGAGTTGAATTTTTCACCAGCAACTTCCTCAACAAAATTTTTTACAGTTTTTAAAGTTGCAGTCCATGATAGAGCTTTTCTATCAATTTTAGAATATTGATAGATAAAATCTCGATCGCCATACCAAGCAGTTTTGCGCGAAGTGATAATTCTTTTACCAAAAATAATTACTTCATCATTTTTCCAAGCCACTTCATTTAATAGTTCTTGATAAAATTCCGCTGCTTTTGCCTCTTCTAAAACTTTCCCAATATAGATTGTGCGACCGTCTTTGGGCAAAATATTCTCGCTCATTATTTTCAGATTTTTAGTTTTTTAAAAAACGAATCAAAAAGATTTAACATTAAAAAATTAAACTCTTGTTGAAGGTCGAATTTTTATTTACTCAAATTTTTCCTTAAAATTCTCAAAAAAACACCGCGCCAAGCTTGAGAGCATTTTAAAAAGCAACAATAGCTAATGAAAAACAAAGTTAAAAAAGAAAATTTACCACAGAAAATTTGCCTAAAATGCAATCGACCATTTACCTGGCGAAAAAAATGGCAGAAGGTTTGGAATGAGGTGAAATATTGCTCTGACCAATGTCGTAAGAATAAAAATAAAAACCAAAATGAATAAAAATCTTAATCATTTTCTAGCTTATTTAGGCTGCCTTCCTTTCATCATCGCAGCATTTTCTTTTAGCGCAAAATTGCAATTTATCTCGACCACTTTCTCTGAAAATATTATCAAATCTTATGGCCTAGCAATTGTTTCTTTCATGGCTGGCGTTAACTGGGGGCAATATTTAACTTTTAAACAAAGGCCGAAGTTAAACTTATTTTTAATCAGCAATATTATCACTTTATTGTGCTGGTTTTCGTTTTTTTTAATTAGCAGTTCTGGGTTTTTTCTGAATTTAATTTTTAGTTTTTTGTCTTTGCTTGCAGTCGATTATCATCTCAAACAATTAGGCTTAATTGAGGTAAAATATTTTCAAACCCGTCTCAACGTTACCATGATTGTTTGTATATCTCTGGCGCTGATTAAAATTAGCTAAACAACACAATAAAAACTGCTCACATGATTGAAAATCTGCATTTTATTTTTGGCGATCAATTGTCGCATTCGTTGCTTAATTTACAGCATGCTGACAAAGAAAATGACGTGATTTTAATGTGCGAAGTTAGTGAAGAAGCCACTTACGCAGAGCATCACAAGAAAAAAATCGCCTTTATTCTCGCAGCAATGCGTCATTTCGCGCAAGAATTACGCGATCAAGGATTCAAAGTTGATTACGTAAAACTTGATGACGCCAAAAATTCTGGCTCCTTTGATGAAGAGCTAAAAAGAGCAATTGAAAAATATCAGCCGCGAAAAATTTCTCTAACCGAGCCTTCGGAATATCGGGTTTGGCAAAAAGTTTTGCACTGGCAAAAAATTTATAAAATCGCTTTTGAAATTTTCCCCGACACGCGTTTTTTATGCAGCCAAGCTGAGTTTAGAAATTGGGCAAAAGACAAAAAACAACTACGCTTAGAATTCTTTTATCGCGAGATGCGCAAGAAACATAAAATCTTGCTTGATGCTACAAATAAGCCAATTGGCGGCAAATGGAATTACGATATCGAAAATCGCAAATCGCCAAAAACTGGCATGAAATCGCCAACAAGAATTAGTCACAAAAAAGATGCGATTACTTCAGAAGTTTTGGATTTAGTTGCAGAAAAATTTAAGAAAAATTTCGGCGATTTATTGCCTTTTCATTTTGCTGTAACTCGCGATCAAGCGCTAATTGAAGCCAAACATTTTATTGACGAATTGCTGATTAATTTTGGCGATTACCAAGACGCGATGCTTTCAAATGAGCCTTATCTTTACCACTCGCTACTTTCTTGTTACGTCAATGTTGGATTACTAGAGCCACTAGAAATTTGCAAAATGGCTGAAAGCGCTTATCACGAAGGCACAGCGCCACTAAACGCTGTTGAAGGATTTATCCGTCAAATTTTGGGCTGGCGCGAATATGTGCGAGGCATTTATTGGTTGAAGATGCCGCAATATTTAGAAAGCAACTTCCTTAACGCTAAAAAAGATTTACCCGAGTTTTATTGGAATGGCGAAACCCAAATGTTTTGTTTGAGTGAAGTAGTCAAACAAACCAAGCAGCATGCTTATTCACACCACATTCAGCGTTTGATGATTACTGGAAATTTTGCTTTGATTGCCGGCCTTTCTCCCAAGCAAGTTCATGAATGGTATCTAGGAGTTTACGCTGATGCTTTTGAGTGGGTTGAAGCTCCAAACACAATTGGCATGGCGTTGTACGCTGATGGCGGGGTGATGGCAAGCAAGCCTTATGCGGCAAGTGGAAAATATATTTCACGCATGTCGAATTTTTGTAAATCTTGCCGCTTTGACTCAGAAATTACGGTTGGTGAAAAAGCCTGCCCTTTCAACGCTCTTTATTGGAATTTTTTGCAAGAAAATGAGGCGCAACTCAAAAATAATCAGCGCCTAACCTTTGCTTATGCCAATTTGCGCAAAATGGAAAAGCCAAAACTTCAAGAAATTTTAGCACAAGCGCAAAAAAATTTAGAAAAACTCACAGCAAATAAATTATGAGGTGGGAACTTGCTTTAGGTAGTTGTTTATTTTCGTAAGCGATAACCCGTCTTAAAAATTCGGCTGATGATGCCAAGGCAGATTAATGTAAATGTTGTGATCATGATAACGCTAGTGGTAAGGCTTACATCGCCTTGCTCGTAAAAGCTCCATCGAAAACCACTCACAAGATAAACAACCGGATTTATCAAAGAAATCTTATACCAAAATGGCGGCAACATGTTGATGGAATAAAAACTGCCACCAAGAAAAGTTAGTGGCGTGATCACCAATAATGGAATAAGTTGCAGCTTCTCAAAACCGTCTGCCCATATGCCAATAATGAAACCAAGCAAACTAAAAGTAACGCTGGTCATCACCAAAAAAAGTACCATCCAAAATGGATGCGCCACATGCAGCGGCACGAAAAATGTTGCTGTGATGAGTGCTATTGCGCCAATAAGAATGGATTTTGTTGCCGCAGCGCCCACATAGCCAATAACGATTTCCACAAAAGATAATGGCGCCGAGAGAATTTCATAAATTGTGCCAGTAAAACGCGGAAAATAAATGCCAAAGGACGCGTTAGAAACGCTTTGTCCAAGCACTGTGAGCATAATAAGACCAGGGACAATAAATGCGCCATAAGGCACTCCGTCAATTGCCTGCATGCGCGAGCCAATAGCTGAACCAAAGACAATAAAATAAAGCACAGTAGAAAGAACGGGCGAAGCAATGCTTTGCCCAATTGTGCGCAAAGTGCGCCCCATTTCAAATTTATAAAGCGCGCTGATTCCATGAAAATTCATTTTGCCTCCACTAATTCGATAAAAATTTCCTCAAGACTACTTTGGCGACTATAAAGATCTTTCGGACGAATGCCGCTTGCTTTAAGGGTGTCTAACATCTCCGAAATATCGTTTTTGCCTTCTGCATCATAGGTGAGAATCAATTTTTTACCGTCATCTTCCAGCACAAGCGGCTGAGCGTTCAAAGCTTCTGGTATGGCTAAAAGCGGTTCACGCAATACAAATATCATCTGACGCTTACCCATTTTTTGCATCAGGGTATTTTTGTCTTCGGTAAGAATTATCTTACCTTTATTGATAATTCCTACGCGATCTGCCATTTCTTGTGCTTCTTCAATGTAATGCGTAGTCAGAATAACCGTTACACCAGTTTCGCTTAGTGCGCGCACCTGCGCCCACATTGATTTTCGTAGCTCAACATCTACTCCAGCTGACGGCTCGTCGAGAAACAAAATTTCTGGCTCGTGCGATAGCGCTTTGGCAATCATAACACGGCGCTTCATGCCGCCCGAAAGTTTGCGGATTTGTTCATCTTTTTTATCCCACAGCGACAAACGTTTGAGTATGTCCTCAATATAACTGGGATTGCGCGGCTTTCCAAATAAACCGCGGCTAAAAGTTACAGTATTCCACACCGATTCAAAAGCATCGGTGGCAAGCTCTTGTGGCACTAATCCCAAAGCGCAGCGGGCTTGGCGATATTGTTTTATATTATCAAATCCTAAAACGGTAATGCTGCCGCTAGTTGGCTGCACAATGCCACACACCGCATTAATTAATGTAGTTTTGCCCGCACCGTTTGGACCCAACAGCGCAAAAATTTCTCCGCGTTTGATTTCTAGATTGATGTTGGAAAGCGCAACAAACCCATTGTCGTAGGCTTTGTTTAGACCCTCTATTGTGATTGCTGTATCTTGCGTGTGAAATTTACTCATAACCTAATAAAAATTTTATTATCGCGCCACACCAGCAATAAATGCTCCAAGCGCCGCAGAAATTTCAACCCACCGTGCCAGCAAAGTTTAAATCTATAAATTCTTCTCAATCGCCTCAATAACCTCTTTAGATTGCGGATCAGTAGCGGAAGAAAACCAAGTGATAAAATTACCATTTTTATCAATTAGATATTTGTGAAAATTCCATTTTGGCGAGGCAAGAAAACCTGCTTCTTTATTAGCCCAAAGATAAAATGGATGAGCATTTTCACCATTAACTTTACTAACTTGGGTTAGCGGAAAAGTGACGTGAAATTCTTTTTGAGTAAAATCTTTTACCTGCTGCAAATCGCCAAATTCTTGATGGCCAAAATCATTTGAAGGCACGCCAATTATTATCAAACCACGGTTTTTATATTTTTCGTAAAGGCTCTGCAAGCCTTTGTACTGAGGCGTGAATCCGCATTTTGAAGCGGTGTTTACAACCAAAATCAACTTGCTGCGGTAATCTGACAAATCGATTTTTTTGCCGTCAATTCCGTTAAAAGAAAATTGATAAGCGTTCCTTGCACTAATATTGGCAAAGCTTTCTTGGCTTAAGCAGAAAAACAAAAACAGGCTGAAGAATATTTTGTAAATTTTCATGATTTGTGGATTGTGAAGTTGTTAATTTTTTGGCTTAATTTAGCGAATGTTTCGGATGATCAGCAACTTAGAAAAGCATCAAATTTTATATTAATAATTGCGCGGCAAACTCATAAAACCCCACAAAAAAAGCGCCAAGCCAGAAGAATGCCGAATCAGCAAACTCTGGCTTGGCGCTACTTGTAAAACATTTAAAACTTAGCTCTTACTTCTTAACTGAAATCGTAACAGCGCGACGATTTTTTGCCCATGAATCTTCATCATGACCCAAAGCAACTGGTTTAGATTTTCCATAACCAACAGTTTTGATTTTAACTTCTTTCACACCGTTTTTTACCAAATATTCTTTAACGGCATTGGCTCTTTTTAAGCTTAGTTTTTTATTGTAAGCTTTAGAACCTCTTTCGTCGCAGTGAGCTTCAATCACTACTTTTTTGGTTTTTAAATTTTGCGCTTCTGGCAAAACTTTTTTCTCCAAAATGGCAGTTGCTTCTTTGTCTAGCGCAGCGCTGTTAGTGCTAAAATAAACAACTTGCGGGCCTGTTTCAGAAGTAGCAATTTCTGCAGCGGGCACCGAAAGCACCAACACAGCTTCATTAGCTGCAGTTACAGTCGCCTCTTTTTTGGCTGGCTGCTCAACAGCAACAACATCATTAGTTTTTTTAGTTGAGCTGCATGAGGCAAGGCTTAAAGCGATCAAAAGCAAAGTAATGTTTTTCTTAATCATATTTTTAATAATTTAGTTGAAGTTAAAGCAATTTTTAGGAATCAGCTTAAACTTAGACACCAAATGAAAAGTTTCAACTCGTACCATTTTTTAAAACACATGAGCAAAACTTACGCCCTTTTAATTTTAGCAATTTTCGCGCTCGCGTCTTTTAGCGCTCAAGCTTCTTTATGCAAAAAATCACTGCGAGTTTCGATTAAAATGGATGATGATTGGTACAAAAAAGAAGAACTACGTTTGGCAAATGAAGCAGCCTTAATCCAAACCCACACCAATTACCTAATTCGCGAAACCCTTCCCCTTGTTGCTGCGCCGTACTTTTGCGCCAAGGGCGAAGAATGTGACCCGCTAAAAAATTGTCAGATGGAAAAAGACGTCAAAGACGTCAAAGAAATTCAATATTCAATCGTCACCGACAGCGGCATTGTCATCATGAAAAGTTATTGCAGCCAGATTGGAAAATGCATCGGCTACAATGATTTTTTTCACACCAAAAATGTCACCGCCGCGGAAGATCGGCTAATTGACGTCAAAAAAAACAACGCGGTATTTTACCATTATTTTTACTCAGCAAAATCCAAAAGCTACGAACCACTATTTAACATCACCAACTTTTACAGCGGCTTAGATCTTTATCTCGACGACATGCCACATTTTTCTCCAAATGAAAAAACACTGCTCGAAGTGCGTTCAATTCCAAAACAAGAAGACGCGGGAGATTTTCCAACTGGCTTCAACATTAACATCTACGAAGCCAATGAGTTTGGCGAATATAAAAATGTCGAACCAGCAGAAGTTGACCCAAAAAACCCGAGCAAAATCCTTTCCACTTTTTTGTCGCGCAATCCCAGCTGCGGCGAAACGCCACATTTTCACTCTTGGAAAAGTGATCGCGAAGCGAGGCTTTCAATGCTGCCACCGTCTCACGCTAATCACGGTCGAAAAGTGATTTTATCTTACGACAAAAAACTAAAAAAATGGGGATGCAGCGAAGATCTTTTTCCTGAAGCGAAATGCCAATCTTACCTGCCAAACTCAGTGGATTACAGCTCGAATCTAGCTTGGCAGCAGATTAATAATTGTAGGTAGCCCTACTCCAAACAACCACTAATCGCATCTGACATTTTGCCTAATAGTTCAAAATACCCGCCTTCTAGACCAATCAAATCAAGCGTCACAAATTTTATTTTGTAATTTTGCGCTAGTTTTTTCGCAGAATTTTTTTCATCAAAAACATCGCCAAACAAACATTTAATCTGAGATTTTTTTGCTAGCTCGTCAAACTCGCGAGCATCCTTCACTCTTAGCTCGCGATCGTGATCTTGAGCGATAATCTTTAGCGGTTTTAAAGCAAAATAATCTTCAAAATATTGGTAAGCGTCGTAGTAGAAAACGTAATTTTGGTTTTTGATTTTTGACAATTTAGCGGCAATTATTTTTTCAGAATTCGCAGCTTCTTTTTTAAATCTGACAAAATTTTGCTGATATTTTTGGCAATTCGCCGCGTCAATTTCGCAAATTTTTTGCGTGATAAATTCAGCAATTTTCACGCCGTTTTCGGGATTCATCCACAAATGCAAATCGAGTTTTTTTGAGTCAGATCTTCTTTGCAAAAGCTTGATGCCTGAGACTTGCGACAATTGGTAAGATTTTTTTTCTTTGACCAATTTGGCAAAACTCTTATCCAAATTTTCATCAACGTAAAAAATTAAATCAGCTTTTGAAACTGCCGCCACGTCGCTTTTTTTTAGCTGGTAGTCATGTTCTGAAATATTGGGATTGATGATTAGAATGCTGTTGTTTTTGTCTCCGGTAATCGCCAAAACGATTTGGTAAATCGGATTGATTGAAGCAACAATTACAGGATTATTTTGAGCGCAAGCCGCTCTGGTGCTTATTAAAAGCAGTAAAAAAATTTTTATAAATTTCATTTTTTAAGAAAAATAAATGATCGCAAAACTTGAAAATATTAGCCTCGCGCTAAATCGCCAAACAATCTTGAGCGGAATTAATTTGGAACTCGCCAAAGGCAAAATTACCACTTTAATTGGCCCCAATGGCGGCGGCAAGACTTCGATTGCTCGAATTTTGCTGGGCATTTTAAAACCAACTTCCGGCAAAGTCGTAAAAAAATCTTCACTAAAAATCGGCTACATGCCGCAGAAAATTGAGATTGATCGCACGATTCCAATGACCGCAAAAGATTTTATTCAGCTTTCAACACACTCAGTGAAATTCGACAAAGCCTTAAAAATTCTGGCTTCGCGCCTCAATGTTGAAAAAATTTTAGAGCGCCAAATTCACGATTTATCGGGCGGCCAAATGCAGAAAATTTTATTTTTGCGCGCATTAATTAATCACCCCGAATTGCTGGTGCTCGACGAACCCACGCAATATATGGACATCGCCGGCACTCAGGATTTTTATCAAATTATTGACGAGGTGCGAAAAGCCAGTAATTGCGCGATTTTATTGATCTCGCACGACTTACACGCCGTGATGCAAAAAACTGATTTGGTATTTTGTGTTAATCATCACGTCTGCTGCCACGGCACGCCAGAGTCGGTAAATCAACATCCAGAATATCTTTCGCTATTTGGCAATAAAGGCGCGCTAGCGATTTATCAGCACCATCACGATCACCAGCATTAATAGCGAATAATCAAAATTCCCGAGCCTCCATTACCGCCATTTTCAGTGGTGCCACTGGCAGCTCCAGCGCCACCGCCACCAATTCCACCGCCACCAATTCCACCGGCATAAATACCAGCATTACCAGTTCTGCTGCCGCAACCCGCGTAATAATACTATTTTAACTTAAAAACCCCCACTATCCACAAACCCCCAAAACAACTTCTCTGCTTAAATTCTTAACAAAGCGGCAGATCTCGATTTCAAGATCTGCCAGCGTTTCGAAAACTTTATTTTTAATCGTGTTGTCTTTGATGTATTT
>CANEVP010000050.1 GCA_947442475.1 Rickettsiales bacterium | reverse complement strand
TTGATGAATTTTATTTGAAGAAAGAGTCGCGGCTCCTTCTTTATTCGACTCAATTTTTTGACGTTGATGCTCAAAATTTTCTTACAAAAGCTAGAGATTTATTAGAAAAGGGAGAAATTTTTGAAAAGATTTTAATGGATTATTTTTACAAAGATTTTAACAAAAAATGTTTTACAGATTTTGCATTTAGAAGCGAAATGAAGCTAATATTCGGCTTAGAAAACTACATTTTAAAAAACGCGCGTTCGGAGAAAAAAATAGTAAAAAACTACAACCAGCAAATAAGCGACGAAGAAATATCCGCCTTCATGAAAATTGAAGCAGAAAGACATTTTAAAGCGATTGAAAATAAAATTAACTCCAACCAAGAAAATTGAATAACCCGAAGCGCAAGTTGAATAATAATTCGAAAGAGCAAATTGAGCTAAAAATCCAGTTCAGCGCAGGGGGTTTTTATTTAGTTAAAAATTTCTCGACTGCAGGACGGGACCTACAATCCCGTCCTCACCCTCAATCCAAACCCAAACCCAAACAAGAAAATGAACGTATGGAATGGGTTACAAAATCAGTCCAGCGAAGTTTAACTATTAATCAAAGCTCTAATCATGAAAACTGTAGTTGTTGCTAACTTTCCGATCCCAAAACATTTTAGCGATTTTATGGAAAACTTTCCTAACATTGCCGAGCTAAAAGATGTAATTTTTATCAAAAATCCCAAAACCATTGAATATTTGAAAGAAGAATTAAAGGATCGCGCTGGAGAATTTGATCGCGTTTTGATTAATACTCACGGCTCTAGAAAGGACGCTCCAAAAATGGATCTTGCCGGCGATTCTCAAATCGAAATTCCTGATATAGTAAAACTGATTAACCAAGCATCGCCCAATATAACTGTCAGAATTGATCTCTCATCTTGCTATATTGGTTCTCACTTTGAGCAAATTGAAAAATGTGACCCGAAGAGCAAATATTACCAAAATTTAAGAGCGGCATTAAAGCCCGATCAGCTTTTAAATTTACATGGCGATGACCGAAATGGATTGATAGGATTATCTTTTGACTCAAGATTGCAGGGCATTGTTAAGAGCATAAACTATTCAACTTCCGAAGCTATTTTCGATTCCAGCGAAGCTTTATTTTCAGTTAGGAAGAATAAAGATGATAAACTAGAATCATACTCCTGCCCCATTTTTACCAAAGATAATAATAGCTCTATTTCAAGCGAAAATCATCTTAGATACTTAAAACTTGCTTCTGAAGAAGCTGATAAATTTGACTCAAAAGCTAGAACGCAGAACATAACAATAGGTCATCAAAAATACGCGCAAATTTCTCAAAACTCTTCTTTATTAAAAGTTGATTTTGAAGATAGGCTATTTCGCGCTTTTCAGAAAGAATCAGAGAAGTCAGACGAGAAGGGAGTGAAATTTATTCAACGCTTATGCTTCGATAAAATTGATTTAAATTTCCAATCAAAATTCCTTGGCGATACGGCTCTGTTTTTTACAATATCAAAAAATAATCAAGAAACTGCTAAAATCTTAATTGCTAAAGAGGCTGATTTAAACCTTAAAAATAATAAGGGCTGGTCACCCTTGATGGCTGCAGCATCAGAAAATAATGAACAAATTACTCGAAGCTTAATTAATGCAGGAGTTAATGTAGACCTTCAAAATAATTATGGCTCTACGGCTTTGATGATTGCAATATCACAAAATCATCAAAAAATTATTCAAATCTTAATTGATGCCAAAGCTAATTTAAACCTTAAAAATAAGGATGGCCGGACGGCCTTGTTCAAGGCGGTAGCAAGAGATGATGAAAAAACTACTCGAAGCTTAATTAATGCAAAAGCTAATCTAGACCTTCAAAATAATTATGGCCAGACGGTCCTGATGGTTGCAGAATCAAAAAATAATCCAGAAATTATTCAAAACTTAATTGATGCAAAAGCTAATTTAAACATTCGGGATAGTGATGGCTGGACGGTCTTGATGATGACAGCATTAAGCAATCATAAAGAAACTGCTAAAATCTTAATTGCTAAAGGAGCTAATGTAGACCTTCAAAATAATAAGTATGGCCAGACGGCCTTGATGATTGCAACATTAAAAAATCATCTAGAAACTCTTCGACTCTTAATTGATAATAAGGCTGATTTAAACCTTCAGGATAAGGATGGTCAGACGGCCTTGATGATAGCAGTAAATAATGGAAACAAGGAAGCCATTGTCATGCTGATTGAGGGGGGTGCAAAAAATTATTCTGATGCCCAAAATTTAGCCTCAGACATCGGTCAAGAAGATGTTATTGAAACGCTGAATCAAGCCATAATGAAAAGGGCGAAAAAAGAAGAAGAATTAAAAACCCCTACCTCAACTGCTCCTCGCTTAAATTCAAATCCAAGTGGTAGCGAGCCCAGTGTTATTGAACAAGAATTATACAATCCAAATTCTTCTTACCAGCGTTATTACCAAAAAAATCAGCCGCTCAGCCAGAATCAGCCGCTCAACCGGAATCCGCATCTCAGAGGTGGCAATCTTGAACCCTCATCGACAATTACAACAAATAGCGCTGTGATCTGTGCGGCTAGTTTTATCGCCGCCTTGGGATTAAAATTTATTGTTAAAAAACTAGCCAACAGAGTTGATGAAACTCACAAAAAAAAGTAGTAAACCAGCCGTCGCAGGACGGGGTTTGTAAGCGCTTCCTAACGCTCAGACCAAAAATCAACAAAATAAAATCGCTTTTAGAAGTTAAAATCATCGATGTTGTGGGTTTAAGTTTTTTTGAGAAAAACTTTGTAGTCATTGGTTTTGAGTAGAAATTTCGCCAGTGCTTTCCATTTCTATTGGTGCAGTTTTTATTTTTTTTACTCTTATTAAACATCAAATTAATTTTGATTTGTTCTACTGAATTAAAATTAATTGAGCAAAATTTAGAAATAAAAAATATTCTTTTTTAAGAAAGAAAGTAGCAATCAAATGACCAAAAAAACTAAAGTCGCAATTTTAATTTCAGGGCGTGGATCAAACATGCAAGCCATTGTAAGAGCTTGCGAACATCCTTATTTTCCGGCGGAAGTGGTTTTGGTTTTGTCTAATAAAAATGACGCTGCGGGATTAGAATTTGCCCAATCAAAAAAAATAAAAACTGCTTTTGTTAATCATCGTGATTTCGCTTCACGCGAAGAATTTGATAAAAGAATGAGTGAAGAAATAGAGAAATCAGGTGCCAAAATCATTTGTCTTGCTGGCTTTATGCGCTTACTTTCACCTTGGTTTGTTAATCGTTGGCTGAATAAATTAATTAACATTCATCCATCGCTTTTGCCTGAATTTAAAGGTGCGGATGCGGTGGGAGATGCAATTAAAGCGGGCGCCAAAAAGTCGGGTTGCACGGTGCATTTTGTTCGCGAGGAAATGGATTCGGGGCCGATTATTTTGCAGGCGGAAGTGGAAGTTGCGGCAAGTGACACCAAAGAAATTCTTGCGGCAAAAATTTTGAAGGAAGAGCACCGGATTTATCCAGAAGCTTTGAAAACGATTTGTAAGAAATTGTAAATAAACTCATTTGTCATGCTGAGCTTGTCGAAGCATGATTCTGGCCTCGGTGCCATAAATCATGCTTCGACAAGCTCAGCATGACAAAGAACGTTTTTGGAAAAATCTAAAAAGAATTAAATTTATGAAAATTCTACCCCTCATAATCGCACCAGACCCATTGCTAAAACAAGTATCTAAGACTGTTGAAAAAATCGATGAAGCACTATGCCAATTGATGAAAGACATGGTAAATACAATGTATTTAGAACATGGCGTTGGTTTGGCTGCGGTACAAGTTGGCGTTTTAAAAAGAGTTCTGGTGATTGATGTTGATTATGAAATTGAGGATCACCAGCATCACCATCACGACCATCAGGGCTGCGGTGGAATTCATGTTAAAAACACCAATCCGCGCTTTTTTGTTAATCCTCAAATCATTGAACTTTCCAAAGAATCGCAGTCTTACAACGAAGGCTGCTTGTCTTTTCCTGACATGCGTTCAGAAGTGGTTCGTCCGCAAAAAGTGAAAGTAAAATATTTGGATTATAACGGAAACGAACAGGTTGAAGAAATGACCGGATTGCTTGCAATCTGCATTCAGCACGAAATAGACCACTTAAATGGAATTGTTTTTGTCGATCATATTTCAAAATTGAAACGTGACGTGATCTTAAATAAAATGAAAAAACTACGCAAATAATGGCACATTATCGCTACAAAGTAATTAACGAAAACGGTCGCTACATCAATGGCAAAATGGCAGCTGACAACCCGTCAGATTTGGCTACAACCTTGCGCGCAGGTGGCATGGAATTGGTGTCATTTAAAGAAGAAAAAGAAAAATCTGGCGGCTTTTTAGACAGAATTACCAGCAAAGACTTGATCGGAATTTTCGTGCATTTGGAGCAGTTGGAAAGAGCTGGGGTGTCGATTGTTGACTCGGTAACTGATCTTAAAGAAACCGCAGATTCTAACAAAATTAAAAGTCTCATGCATGAAATCCATGAGTCGATTAAGAATGGCAGCCTCTTCTCAGAAAGTCTGTCCAAGCGTCCTGACGTGTTTAACTCGGTTCACATTGGTTTGATTACAATGGGTGAAAAAACTGGTAACCTGACCAACGCATTTGCCAGTATTATTGAAGATTTGAAGTGGTCGATGGATATTCGCAGAAAAACCAAGAAGGCGATTACGGGTCCTTTATTTGGTATCATTATGATGTTTATCGTAATTGGGATCATGACTTCAATCGTAGTTCCGAAAGTAACAGGATTTATCGTTTCGCAAGGCTTGGCTTTGCCTTTGATGACAACTTCACTAATATCCTTCT
This sequence comes from Rickettsiales bacterium, assembly GCA_947442475.1. Lineage (GTDB taxonomy): Bacteria > Pseudomonadota > Alphaproteobacteria > Rickettsiales > UBA1997 > UBA2645. The sequence continues at coordinate 5,209 of CANEVP010000050.1, read as the reverse complement.
CTGATTTTGTTAAAAATAATTGGTACCTCATCATCTTTTCGGTGCCTTTCATGTGGTTAGTGATTAAGTTTTTGTCGCGCTTTCCTGAGCTTGCGGTGAAAATTGACGACATCAAATTGAAGCTGCCAGTTTTCGGACCAATCATCAGCAAAATTGACTCAGCAAAATTCTGTCAATTTTTCGCCATGACTTTCAAAAGTGGTCTGGGCGTAATTGAATGTTTGGAAGCATCGGGTGGCGTAATTAAAAACCGCGCCATCAAAAGAAGTATTTTGGTGGTCAAACAGCAAGTGTCAGACGGACAGTCTCTGGCTAAGTCTTTAGCGCTTACTGGCTATTTCCCAAATCTCGTGGTGCGGATGTTTAAAATCGGTGAGGAAAGTGGTAACATGGAGAACTCACTGCAAAATATTAAATTCTTCTACGACCGCGAAATTAACGACTCGATCGATAAATTGGTGGGCATGATTCAACCAACTCTTACCATCGTAATGGGTGGAATGATCGCGTGGATTACAATCGCGGTATTTGGCCCGATTTACGGAAGCTTCTCAAAACTCAATTAATGAAAGTCTATTTCGTTGCAGGTATTGGCACCGACATTGGCAAAACATTTTTGGTCGAAAATCTTTGTCGGATTTTACCAAACGCAATGGCGATAAAACCAATCGCCAGCGGCTTTCTTGATGGCGATAAAAATAGCGACTCAGCAAAAATTTTAAGCGCTTTAGGTAAAAAAAATTCACTCGAAAATATTAATGCAATTACCCCTTGGAGATTTTTTGATGGGCTTTCGCCGCATTTTGCTGCTGAAATTTCGGGTGCTAAAATTGACTTCGCGGAAGTCACAAATTTCTGTCAGCAAAAAATTCTTGAGGCAAAAAACTCCGATCAATTTTTATTTATTGAAGCTGCGGGCGGCGTGATGACGCCAATTAACAATGAAAAAACTTTTTTAGATTTAGCTGCAGAATTAAAAATTCCGCTGCTTTTGGTTAGCGCCAATTATCTAGGTGCCATTAGTCACACGCTTTGCGCAGTTCAGGCTTTAAAGGCTAGGAGAGTTGAGGTGGCAAAAATTATTGTAAATGATGCTTTACCAACAAGTCCGCAATCATCGATTTCATTGATTCCAACTCTAAAAAATTTTACCGCGCTTGAGGTTGTTTCTCTTAAAGATTTTTTGAGTTTGGCAGCAGAATCTTGCCTAAAATAAAGCTGCAAAACTTTTTATAATTTAACTCATGACAAACTTTCAAAGCAGTGGTTCGGGCTTATTCATTTTGATTCCGCTGGTGCTTTATTTCGCTTGCCTTTTTTACCTCGGATTTTTGGGCTTTAAAAAAACCAAAACATTTTCAGATTACGTTTTGGGCAGCCGCAAGCTCGGGCCAATAATTGGCGCCATGAATGTTGGCGCGTCTGACATGAGCAGCTGGCTTTTAATGGGTTTGCCCGGTGTTTTTTATCTTTACGGCCTCAACCAAATTTGGATGGTTTTTGGTCTAATTTTGGGCTGCTACGCCAGCTGGAAAATCATCGCGGTAAGACTGCGTAAATACACCGAAATCGCCGGCGATTCGCTAACGCTTTCATCATTTTTAGAAAATCGCTTTGCTGATAAAAGTGGCGTACTGTCTGTTGTCACATCTCTTGTCATTATTTTCTTTTTCACCATTTACATTGCGTCTGGATTTGTCGGCAGCGCCAAATTATTTGCTCAAGTTTTTGACATTTCTTACTTTCAATCTTTGGCAATTTCCTGCGTTTTAATAATTTCTTACGCGCTACTTGGCGGCTTTTTAGCTGTTAGTTGGGCTGATCTTTTTCAAGCAATGTTGATGCTTTTGGTGCTGCTATTTACGCCAATTTTTGCGGTGTATCTTTCGCCGCTTTCGGCGGCTGATTTTTTGCAAAAAACCCGCGAGATTTCACCAACTCACCTAATGCCTTTTTGCAATTTGAAATTTGCCGAAATGCTGGGATTTTTCGCTTGGGGTTTAGGCTATTTCGGACAGCCCCACATCATCTCAAAATACATGGCAATCAAGGATGCAAAGCAAATTCCTTTGGCTCGAAAAATTTGTATTTACTGGATGAGTCTTTCAATGTTTGGCGCAGCGCTTGTTGGCCTGCTTGGCTTTGTTTATTTTTCGGCAAACCCGCTCAAAGAGCCCGAAACCGTATTTATTGCAATGACCTCAGAAATTTTTCACCCACTGGTAATTGGCATTTTAATTGCAGCAATTTTAGCGGCAATCATGAGCACGCTGAACTCGCAAATCATTATTTGTTGCGGAAGTTTGAGCAAAGATTTTTACCAAAGATTTTTCCGCAAAAAAGCTGGTGAAAAAGAAATGCTTTTAGTGACCAGAAGCGGCGTGGTTTTGGTGGCGCTCGTCGCACTTGCAATTGCGGCTGACGAAAATTCTAGCGTTTTGCAACTTGTGGCGCGTGCTTGGGCGGGACTAGGAGCTGCGATTGGTCCAGTAATTTTATTCGCACTTTTTTGGCAAAAAACCACCAAAAAAGCGGCGCTCTTTGGCGTGATTTCGGGGGGAGTTGGCGCGATTATTTTTAGTAAATTACCGTTTTTTTCTTACGAAATTCTACCAGCATTTTTGCTTTCGTCGCTGCTGATTTTTGTGGTGAGTTTGCTTGATAAAAAACAAATTCCCGCATCCGCCGCGTCAGATTTTATTAGGCTAAAAAATGAGCAAATTTGAATTTTGCACAGCTGTACAAAATTGGCTTTTAACCAGCAAAATCAAGGGTCTAATTTTTGATTTTGCCGGTTTTTGCTGTTTTTAGCGGGTTGGTTTTTTAGTGATTTTTTCGAATGGTTTTTCGGCTGGTTTGCTGAATTCAACTTCTAAAATAATTTCTACTTTATCGCTGACGCCCATTTTTGAACCAGGTGCTGGAATGCCAAAAGCAATGCCAAAATCAGAACGATTTAGCGAGCCTTTTGCCGAAAAACCAATTCTGGCGCCGCTAGGATCCATCGGGTGTCCGGCGTAGCCGCCATTAAAAGTTGCACTCAAAACCAAAGGTTTTTTCACGCCGTGCAAACTGATTTCGCCAATAATGTCGGCGCTGTTTTTGCCGGTGATTTTGATTTCATTGGAGACAAATTTAATTTGCGAAAAATGCGCCACATCAAGCCAGTTCTTGTTTTGGAGCATGTTGTTGAAGTTGAGTTTTTTGGTGTTTGGAAAATCAGTTTCTAGAGAAGTTGGATCAACAGTGGCAACGACCTTTGATTTTGTTGGATGCGCAGGATCAAAATCTAGCGAGGCGTCAAAGCGTTTAAAGCGCGCCGTGTAGTTTGAAAAACCCAAATGATCAACGCGAAAAATTAAACTGGCGTGAGTTTTATCTAGTTTGTAATTGCCAGCGGGAATGCCGTTAGAAGGGTGCTGTGACGAGCAGAAAGTTAGTGCAAATAAAATACAAATGGCCGAGATTTTTTTCATTCAAAACTCCTTTTTAATATTAAAAATATGTCACATTACAAATTAATTGACGCAAAGGATTTGGCGCAGCTTGATCCAAAAAATAGCACCATTCTTGATGTTAGAAGCATGATCGAACATGCCGAGAAGCGTTTAAAAATGCCGCACCAACATTCGCCAATTGATGAACTTGACCCAGAACTTTTTTTGCAACAATGCGGTTTAGATAAAAATTCTCACATTTACATTTTGTGCGGAGGTGGTGGGCGCGCGCGCCGAGCTGCCGATAAATTTTTTGAGTACCAAACTTGTGACAATATTTTTGTGATTGAAGGCGGAATTCGCGCTTGTGAAGCACTTGAAATGGAAGTTGAGGGCTACGCTGCACCGACTTTTTGCGAGTCAATAAAAGTGCCGATTTCCCTTGAAAGACAAGTTCGTATTGCCGCTGGTGCAATCGCATTTGCTGGCGCGTTTTTTGCCTTAGTTTTTAGTTCGGCATTTGCCGTAATTCCGCTTTTTATTGGTGGCGGATTAGTTTTTGCAGGAATTACAAATTGGTGTGGAATGGCTTTGTTGCTGGCTAAAGCGCCTTGGAATAAATTAAAAAAATAAAGAAATAATGACCAAAAATCCTGACGTAAAAAGTTTTTTTGACAGCGCTACTTCAACTTGGACTTACATTATTTGGTGTGAAGCAAGTGCTAATCGCAAATGCGCCGTCATTGATTCGGTTTTGGATTACGACATTAGTTCGGGAAAAGTCTCAACTACTTCTGCTGAGTTGGTGATTAATTTTATTCGTGAAAAAAATCTGAAGTTAGAATGGATTTTAGAAACTCACATTCACGCCGACCACTTAACTGCGGCAAATTATTTAAAAGAAAAATTGGGTGGCAAAACTGGCGTCACAAATCGCATCGTCGCGGTACTCGCAACTTGGGAAAAAATTTTAAATAATGCTGCAGACACACCTTTGACTGGCGAGCAGTTTGACCATCTTTTTGCTGACAACGAAGAATTTAAAATTGGCGAACTTTCTGCTAAAATAATTGCAACTCCGGGACACACGCCAGCTGATAGTTGCTTTGTGATTGGCGAAACTATTTTTGCAGGCGACGCGATTTTTTTGCCCGATGTTGGCAGTGGGCGCTGCGATTTTCCTGATGGCAGCGCGGAAGACTCTTTTGACTCAGCGCAAAAACTTTTTGAATTTCCTGATTCTTACAAACTCTACATTGGTCACGATTACCCGCCATTTGGGGTTCGCGAAGCTGAATGCGCTACAACAGTTGCTGAACAAAAAGCGAAAAACATTAGGCTGAAAGGCGAAATTTCTAAAAATGAATTTGTTGAAAACCGTAATCGCGACGATGCAGGAAAGCCTGTGCCCAAGCTGATTTTTCCATCGCTACAAGTTAACTTACGGGCAGGGAAATTTGGTAAATCTGAAAATGGAACTTATTACATTAAGACTCCGCTGAGCTTTTAATTTTATTTTGATCTTTTAATTTTTCCTCTTAGATAAAAAGACCTGCTGTGTGAGTCTGTCTAGACTCAAAATAACCAAACCAAAATTTTTAATTTATGTCTAAATCCTCTAGGAAGCCATCAGAACAAAATAATCTTAGGGACACTCTGAAAAACCTACCACCCATCTCTAAAAATCACTAAATTTCTTTTAAAAATCTTCAAAAAGATCCAAATAATCCCTTGCAATAAAGGGGGTTTAGCCCACTATTCGCAGAGCTTCA
>CANEVP010000049.1 GCA_947442475.1 Rickettsiales bacterium | reverse complement strand
TGATTTGCGCGGCAGTGTTGGTGATATTTTTAGAAAGAAGTAGCGAGTCGTTGGTTAGGGTGCGCAGGTGTTTGATGATTAATTGTGATTCGGCGAAGGCGTCACCAAGCATGCGAGAATTTTGGGATGGATCGCGGCTTTGGCGGTCGATGTCAGATAAAAGAGCGGCGCCGTCAAGACCAAGCTGGTCAAAATAATATTTGCTGCCGAAGAATTTTGAAACGTCGGTGAACTGGCTTCTGCTTTCAATTAAAGGTTTGGTTGAAGCGGGGTCGAGGTTGATTTTGTAGGTGCCAGAAAAAATTGTGTCAGAATCAGATGGGTTTGAATCTGCTTCTGAAATTTTTACATCAGACAAATTTTTTGCTGAGTTTTTAGAATTTATTGCGGCGGTGATGCTTGATAAATCTAGATTGATCACACCAGTTTCGCCTAGAGCGTAGGCGTCAATTTTATTAAAGTTGGTGGAGTGGGCGGCAAAATCTGGCGCGGAAACGTCGGCATTTTGTTTGATTGCATCATTGTCGATTTTGCCGGTGAAGCTGCCGGTGAAGGATCCGCCGGCTTTGATGTAGGAATTGATGCTGCTGGTGACTTTGTTGAATTCGAAATCAGTAAACCTACCGCCCTTGCCAAACCCGCTAAGTTGACAAAATTCGCTACCGTCGTGGCAGTGATATTTAACTGCGCTGATTATTTGACTGGTTTTGTTGTCGAGACTTGAGCCTTCCATTAGCAAATTGCCGCTGCTTTGAATGTTGCTGTAATCGTTGGTGATTTTGTCGGCGTAGATGAACATGTTGCCCTTGGAGGTTAGGTTTGACCTAACTAGAGCCGAATTTTCTTTGTTTAAGTAAATGGTACGGTCAATTCCAGCTCTGTGATCAGCGTGAGTTAATCCTCCGATTGTTATTTGATAACCGTCATTAAAGCGACCGCTATTTAAATTAAGCCTAGCGTGGTAGCCTAAATATTCAAAAAACGGTCCACCTTCGCTGTGCCCACCATGAACCACATCATCCGATGGATCGGCAGTGTTGTTGGTGTCTTTGTGAATAAACTCAAATTCTGCGCGATCAAAAACAGTTAAATCTCCTGCGCCTTTTTCGTTTAGCAATTCTTTGGTGCGAATTGTGAAAGTTCCCAAAGCTTCAATTTCGCCGCCAGCTTTGTTTTCAACTTTGTTATTTTTGGCGCTTGAGCGGTTTTGAATGACCAAGTTTTTGCCAATATTAATTGCGGCTTGGTTGTTTGAAAAAATGTTATCGACGTTAAAAGTTGCATCGCCATTGTTCCAAATAAGGGCAGAAGTGTTGTTGTTTAAATTATTGGTGATGTTGGTAGTTAAATTATTAGCCACAGAAATTTCGCCAGAATTACTTAAATCTTTAACGTTAAAAATTGCGTTATTGTTTGAGGTAAAAAGTGAGGATGCGCTTAAATTGTAGAAGCTTCCGTTTAGTGCGGTAATTGTGGCAGCGTCACTTCCACCCGTGATTTTGGCGTTGCTGTAGTTGTTAATGCTGCCATTGGTTGCAGTAAGGCTGAGTGTGGTTGTTGACGAAATTGTGCCGTAATTTTCGATGTTGTTTTTGGCAGTAAAATCAATGTAGGTGCCAGCCGCAAGCAGAATGTTTTTGTTAAGATTTACACTGTCTGGCGTGGTAGTGTCGTAGCCGTTAAAAATGCTGCCGCCGCCATTAATTCCACTGGCATTAAATTTAATGAACTCGCTAGCAACAAGACTGCCGTAATTAAAAATATTATTTGCGGTGACGTTAACGTTTTTTGCCGTCACTTCACCTTCGTTTTTGTAATCTTCATCGCCCATGTTAACATCAATTGAGCCACTTGCAAAAAGGCTTCCCGAGGTGCTAATGAAGTTAAGTTTTGGATTATTTAAGGCCGCTAATTTGGTGGTTTTGCCGGTGATAATGCCTGACTCGTTATTTAGCTCGTCAGCTTTAATGCTTAATTCGCCGTCAACAGAAACCAAGCCTGCAGAAATAATGCCGTTTATTGGTTTGGTGTTTTTATTCTTCACGCTTGCAGCGCTGATGCTTAAATCTTGATTTGCCAAAACCAAAGACGATGCCAAGGCGTTGTTGAAGCTACTTGTTTCAATGTTTAATCCGGCGGCAGATTGTATTAGAGCCTCGTTAGTAACATCACCCGAAGCTTTGATGGTTAAGAGATTTTTTGATTTAATTTCTGAAGAATTTGTCAGGTCTGTCAAAGTTAAAGTTAAGGTGCCGCTTGATTGTAGTTTGCTTGAGTTTTCTAAAGTGGTTGCGGTGACGCTTAAATTGGTGCCGCTTGAAATTTCTGAGGAGTTATTAATCGCTGAAGTGAAGTTTTTTGAACTATTGTTGATGTCAATTTTAGAAAGTGATTTAAGGCTGCCTTTATTTTCTAAACTAGCGTCGATAAAGGTGCTAAGTAGTGTAAAGCTTAGATCACCACCAACAGAAACTTCGCCGTCATTTTTAATTTGATTGCCGCTAAGAAGTAGATTTTTTGAAGATAAGATATTGCCGTGATTGGTTAGCGCGTCGCTTGCTTTAATTTCTGAAGCGTCATTGGCAGAATAAATAACGGCGGCAATTTGGTTGGTCAGTTCGGCAGTGTTAATGGTGCTTTTAGCGAAGGCTTTAATTGAGCCAGCATTTTCAAGTGTTGTGGCTTTTAAGTCTAAGTCTTTGGTGCTCTGCAAGTTTGCTGTGGTGCTGTTGGTTAGCAATTCATCAATTGTGAGGTTAAGATTTTCTGTGGCCAAAATATTGCCAGAATTACTCAAATTTTTGGCGTCGATGGTTAGATCTTTTTTAGAGTTTAGCTCACCGTAATTTTGCAGATCGGCGCTTAGAATAATTTTTATTTCGTCAGAAGTTGAAGAAATTACAGCGCCAGAATTATTGGTTAAATCGCGCCCAGTAATGCTTAAAAGACCAGCAGCAGAAATTTGGTTAGAGTTGGTAAGTGAAGCTGCGCCAGTAATTGTAAGTTTTTTTGTGGCAGAGATTTCTCCTAAGTTTGTAAGCAAAGAGCTGAGCTCTAGATCAAAATTGCTTCCTGAGTAAATTAAAGAATTTTCTGAGTTTGTAAGAGTGGCTAAGTTAAAAGTGGTTAAACCTGTTGATTGAATGAGGCTGTTATTGGTTAAAGAATTTGCAGTGACGTTTAGAGCATTATTTGCGATTAGATTTCCCGAATTTGTAAGTGAATCTGCAACCACAAAACTTAAATCATTTTGTGCCGAAATTTCCGAGTTGGAATTGTTGGTAATTTGATTTGAGGAAATTGTTAAATCATTTCCCGAAGAAATAATTGCCGAATTTGTTAAAAGCCCAGTGAGGGCAATTGAGTAGCTTTTTGGTGAAAATATCGAAGCGCCGGAATTATTGGTAAGGTTGGTACCGCTGATGTTTAAAGAATTTTCTCCGTAGAAAGATCCAGAGTTATTGATGTTTGAGATGTTTGAAAGGTTGAGTGTTAGTGCCTCAACTTGCCCTGAATTGGTAAGCGTGCCGCTATTTAAAATATCTAAATTGTAAGCAGAAAGACTGCCTAAATTTTTAAACTCGACGCCGGATTGCAGCGTTAAATTTGGAGCTGAGATAATTGAGTTAGAATCAAGTGATGAAATGTTTTTGGTTGATGTGATGCTTACCTTGTCTCCGGCGGAAACATTGGCGTAATAAACGTCTCCGTTAGAGCTGATGTTTACCTCATTACTTGCCAAAACTTCATTGGTCATGTTCACACCAACACCTTCTTTAGTGGCAACGATGAAGATTCTACCTGATTGGATTTTGGCTAGGCTTGAGGCGTCGATGGCAAAAAGCGGAGTAGTGCTGGACGCAAGTGAGGTGGTAGAATTGGCAATTTCTTTAGTTTGGTAATCGTAACGCCCTTCGCCAGATTTGAGAGTTAGGGTGGTGTTATCTGAGCCGTAAATATTGGATAGAAGCTTGATTGAAGAGGCAATAATGTCGGTTGAGGTGGTGTTGGTAACGTCAAGCCCAAGCCCATCAACTGTTATTAAAGGAACCAATAGATTGGGATTAGTCTGTTCTTTTAAGTTAAATCCAAGATTGCCACTTGAGTCAAAATTGCTGCTGCCAGCAATAAAAGTTAAATGCGATGTACTCAAGAAACCACAGCCTCGGCAGGCGATTCCGTTAGGATTCGCAATTATTAAATCTGCCTTGCTGCCGGCGATTTCGGTGTAGCCTAGTAATTGTGTATTATTGCCGGAGGTCACCTCATTCAAAATTACTTTGGCACTTACGCCGTCAGAAAAATTTGGATTTACTGTGACTAACCCGCCAATTTGAGTTTGAGTAACTGCGTTAGATCCGGCAACACTTCCGGCTGCAACTCCATCATGGCCAGAAAAGTTATTAATGACCTGACCGCCGGTGTTAACGTTATAATCAGTAAACTTATTATGACTCAAACCGTTGGCATTCGGTGCAGCAATATTAACCTGATCAACACCAGAAGCGGCTTGAGTAACTTGAGTATTAGTTGTACCATCTGGATTAATCGGAAGCGCTTGCGCTGAAGCCGAGGCAACAAAAAGAAACTGCTCAAATATTAAAGAGGTGAGCGCGAAGTGAACTAAAAAACTCTTAGAAAGTTTTAAAATTTTCTGAGACGAGGTGCTGTTGTGAAAAAGCCTTAGGCTAAGAGAAGTCATGCGATAGAGGTAAATTTTGTGATGAAAAATTTATGGTTTAGTGAGTTTCGGAAAATTGGTGATTAGAGCAATGTATGCACCGTAAGGTCAAAGAAGTTGTTTTCAACAAAAACTAAGAGAGTTGAACTAAATGTGGTACAAAAATGGGAAATCAGACCGCGTCAATGCAGCTTTTATCAGGAATTTCTTATAAAAAGACAATTCGAGGAAGGTTAAAAATTAAGTAAAGCTGTGTGAAATGACTGAGGAGGTAAAATTTAGAACTTCTGGGAAATAGGACTGGATTGAGATGGAGTTCAAATATCAGGAAGGAGATAAGAGGCTGTTTATGGCGGGTTTTATCAAAAAAAAGATCAAATAATTAGCCATCAATTGAGTTGACTGCGGTGACCTTTAGAGCCATAGTAATCCTACCGCAAAGCGGCATTTTTTAATCAGAAAAAGGAGTTAAGATGTCAAAGGTAGTTTTTCTAAAAGACTTAAAATCTAAGTTGAATATTTCTGATAAAGTTGAGGTCAAAAAAGAAAGATACAGTTGGGGAAATTTAAGGGTAATTCGGGTAGGAGTTTCTTTCAGCGTTATAATTGATCCAGAGAACTGGCAAAAAATAGATGCTTTAAAATCAGGAGAATCAGCATTCTTTAAAGATGATCAAAATTCACGCTGGAATGTGAATTTTAATGGAGAGGCTCTAGCTTTTAAAGATGCCGATTGCCATAGCTGCAGAGCAACGGTTAGAAAATCAGAGCTTTTGATGAATTGAGTTACTGATTTTTTTTATCGGCAAAATCTTACTCATGTTACTTGGATCATATTTAAAATGAGGCAAAAATCATCTTCGGATATTTTAGTGTAAAAAATATCCATTGAGCAAAAAATAATTTCATGAAAGCAAAAGCTATTGAATTTAATCAAGAAATTGAGAATCGCATAGAGATGCAGATCATCGTAGATACTTACGATGAGTCAGAGGCAGCCATGGGCTGGTATTGTTATCTGCAAGATAGTATGGTTTTTCCTTTTGCAGCCAAATGCATCAAGTTAGTCAGCGCCTCACCATTATTGCTGGATGAGACAGTAGAGGTTATTGCTATGGATGAAGCGGAAAATTGCGAGCACGAGATGCTTGTTGAAGTCAAGTGGAGAGGCGAGATGATTTGTGTTCCATTAGAACAACTCGATGGCATAGATGTTGATGACAAGACTAATCAAGCCATAAGTGATTGGGTCTATTGGGTAGCTCAAGGGTATTGTTTTTAAATTTTTGTGTAACTTCAAGAATGTCTGACTCTATCCATGAAAAAATCCAATTTTTAGAGAATCAGCTTCAAGATTTGGAGAGACATAAAGCCTATTTACAAACGGAACTCAAAAAGACACGAGAAGATCTGCAAAAACATCCGTCTTTACTCTCTCTGCCATTATTGTCACCGATAGCCAACAAAACTTTCTCACCCGAAGAGAAAATTAAGATTTTTATGAATCTTTTTCGTGGTCGAGTAGATGTTTTTCCAAAAAGATGGAGTAATTCTAAAACTGGTAAATCAGGCTATTCTCTAGCTTGCTCCAACGAATGGGTTAGAGGTAAATGCAATAAACCAAAGATAAAATGCTCTCAGTGTCCCAATCAAGCCTTCATTCCAGCCACTGCAGAAATTATTCGTAAGCATTTAGGCGGAGAAGATTTTGCTGGTGGTAAGAGAGATTATACAATTGGTATCTACCCAATGCTTGCAGATGATACTTGTTGGTTTTTAGCGGCAGATTTTGACAAGGATAAATGGCAGCAAGACGCTTTAGCATTCACTAAAACCTGTCGTAAAAATGGCGTGCCATTTGCACTTGAAAGATCGAGGTCGGGAAATGGAGCTCACGTTTGGATTTTTTTTGAAAAGCCTATTCAAGCAAATCAGGCCAGAAAAATGGGTTCAGCCCTTTTAACCGAAACGATGGATGATTATCCAGAGATTGGCTTTGAATCTTACGATCGCTTTTTTCCCAATCAGGACACTTTACCATCAGGAGGATTCGGCAATCTTATTGCGCTCCCGTTGCAATATTTTTCAAGAGAGCGAGGTAACAGCCTATTTCTAGATGAAAATTTTGAACCACACCAAGATCAATGGCAATTTTTAGCATCGGTTTCAAAAATATCAGAATCGGCCATCAATAAAATTGTTGAGGAAGCATCCTGCAAAGGTAGAATTCTAGGCGTTCGCATGCCAATTGAAGAAGGTGAAGAAAGACCATGGGAAATGAAGCCTTCTCGTAACAAACTAGAAATTCTAATCGATCAAAATCTTCCAAAGTCAGCCAATATTGTCATCAGCAACCAGATTTTCATTGAAAAGCAAAATCTTCCTCCATCACTCATCAGTAAGTTGATACGCCTTGCGGCTTTCCAAAATCCTGAGTTTTACATAGCGCAGTCTATGCGACTATCAACATATGGTAAACCAAGAATAATTGCCTGCGCTGAGAATTTTCCGGGGCATCTTGGATTGCCTAGAGGATGTCTGGATGAGGTTGTGGATTTACTAAAATCTCTCGGGATTGAAGTAAATATTGACGACAAAAGATACGGTGGAAATCGCATCAAATTAAATTTTTTAGGTGAGCTTACAAGCGAGCAACAAAAGGCAGCTAAAACACTTTTTCAGCATGATACCGGAGTTTTAGCGGCAACGACAGCATTTGGCAAAACGGTTATTGGTGCACATATGATCGCCAAAAGAAAAACCAACACTCTTGTTATCGTTCATCGCAGGCAGTTGCTAGACCAGTGGATTGAAAGATTAAAAGTATTTTTAAATATCGGCTCAGATCAAATAGGTATGATTGGAGGCGGCAAACACAAGCCGAGCGGAGTTGTGGATATCGCCATCATTCAGAGTCTGATAAAGAACAATGTTGTTGATGATATCGTGGCGCAGTATGGGCAAGTTATCGTTGACGAGTGCCACCATTTGTCTGCTGTTAGTTTTGAAGCGGTGATAAAAGCCTGCAAGGCAAAATATGTATTGGGACTTACTGCTACAGCTACGCGCAAAGATGGACATCATCCAATAATATTCATGCAATGTGGGGAGATTAGGTATAAAGTTGACGCTAAAGAGCAGGCAAAACTTCGTCTATTTAATCACAAAGTCGTATTAAGAAATACAGCGCTCACTCTTGATACGACTACGGAACGCAAGTCTTCAATCAGTGATGTTTATTCAGAAATTACGCGTGATCAACAAAGAAATTTGTTGATTGTTGAGGATGTTCTTAGTGCTCTAAAACTAGGGCGTTGTCCATTAATTCTTACGGAACGCAAAGATCATGCGGCATTCTTCGAGCAACAATTATCGCAGTTCTGCAAAAATGTTATCGTGATGGTTGGTGGACAAAATACGAAAAAGCGCGCAGCAATAAAACTTCAGCTCGAAACCGTACCAGAGCATGAAGAAAGGATTATTATTGCTACTGGACGATACATCGGCGAAGGGTTTGATGATAAACGTTTGGATACACTCTTTCTTACAATGCCAATATCTTGGCATGGAACATTGGCTCAATATGCTGGAAGGTTGCACAGAAATCACGCCAATAAAAAAGAGGTAGTGGTTTACGATTATGTCGATTGCCAAGTGCCTATGCTTGCAAAAATGGCAGAAAAAAGGATGAAGGGATATGCAAAAATTGGGTATACACAAGCATTTGATAGCTAGAGGCTAGTTATAATTCCGCCTTCTTTTTTTATCGAATTATAGTCTTCGGTAAAACTTTTGATGTAACCATTGCCCATAATCACATTACTTGTCCGAAAAAGGCCATCATAAACAATTTTACCAGAAAACGGGATGAGCACAGTATCAACAAATATCGGTAAATAATATTTTGGAATAATTTCGTCGATGCTGCTCATTAGTCCTATCACGCCATAGGCATGTTTTTCGTCGAGAAAGATGGAGTGATTTTTTAGATGCTTTAGTATAACAAAATTTCCTGTAACGGCGCTTTTCCAATTATTGGTAACCGACAATTCTTGCTCATTAAAATTTGCTGGATTTGCTTCGATGAATTGATCAATAAACTCTCTTTTTTTAAACAAGCGATCTCTTAAAGCGGTAGCATCATCAGCAAAGTTAGCGTACTCTCCCCAATCACTTAGACCTTTAAACTTTTTAGAGAATTTGGTTTTTTGATTCACAAAAAGCAGAAGATTTTTGTGAATTTTGTAGAACAATTTTTGATCTTTTTCGTTTAAAAAATTTAGCATATTTTCTTTCAGAACTTGCGGTTGATGCTGATCTAATCCTTATTTTTCCAAGGTAGAAATCTTCCTTTTTATAAGTGGCGGAATTTAGATCATTAAAATAAAGGCAATGATACCAGTAAAGATTTTTTTGCTGAGATTGCCAATATTATTCGGTCCAAAGTTAGGTAAAGAGTTCAGAAAATTGGACATAAATTAGACATTTTTGTGGATACTGGGTGGTTGCTATGAAAATTGTCTCATAGTGATAAAATTACGATAATAGCAATATTATGACTATATCATCCATTGACTTAAGCTTTTTTAACGATCTCATAGTCGTATAATTACTATTATCGCAATCTTTCTACTATGGCAAATTTTTCAGAATATTTAAAAGATTTAAGAAAATCAGGACAGCTTTCCTTCGGATTAGATAAGGCTGCGAGCGATTTAAAGATTTCAAAACGCAATGCCTTATCTTCGATATGCCGCATAAAAAAACGCGGAGAAATTATCAGTCCAGCACAAGGGTTTTATGTCATAATTCCTCCTGAGCACCAATTGCAAGGTTGCTTACCAGCGGCAGAATTAGTGCCAATTCTAATGCAACATTTGGGAGTGAATTACTATGTGGGATTGCTTAGCGCTGGCATGTATCACGGCGCAACTCATCAAAAACCAAATTCATTCCAAATAATTTCTGATAAGCAAATTCGCAAAAGTTTAAAATTTGGACAGATCAGCATCGATGCAATTTACAAAAAATCCTTGGCAAACCTTCCCATACAAGAAATTGCTGTTGATAGCGGCTATTTGAAAATTTCCTCGCCGGAATTAACCACTATGGATTTGCTGCTTTATTCGGGCAGAAGCGGCGGGCTAAATCATATCGCAACAGTTTTATCAGAAATGGTGCAATCAATTGATCTTAAAAAATTGATAGAGTTGGCAAATATCTCCAATCAGAAATTCTGGCTACAGAAATTAGGATACATCCTAGAAAAAATTGATGCGGAAAATCCTGATCACAAACAAGAAATTATTAACGGTCTGCAAGACTATTTATCCTCAGGTAAAAGACTCGTTGCTCTAGCACCAGAAATTCCAATCAAAGGCTATCCAAGATGCAAGAAGTGGATGATTGTTGAAAACACAACTATTGAAAGCGACTTATGATCCCAAAACTTTTCATAGAACAATGGCAAAAAAATGCTCCCTGGCAAACCCTTGATATGGTTGAGCAAGACTTAAGGACACTCTGAAAAACCTACCACCCATCTCTAAAAATCACTAAATTTCTTTTAAAAATCTTCAAAAAGATCCAAATAATCCCTTGCAATAAAGGGGGTTTAGCCCACTATTCGCAGAGCTTCACAGCTATT
>CANEVP010000048.1 GCA_947442475.1 Rickettsiales bacterium | reverse complement strand
AGTCTTTTTTAACCTCAAATTTCGCCCTATTTTTGCTTATTTTTTAGTAAAATTACTCGCAATATATCCTGATATTGGTCGTAATTTTACTAAAAAAGCGCTAAAAACATGTCAAAATTTGAGGTTAAAAAAGACTTAGGACAGGCTCTGAGGAAAATTTTGGCAAAGTTTTTAAACGTATGCCGCAGAAGCTTGACGGCAAAAATTACGTTTACGAAAAAAGAATGGATCCGCAATACCCTTACAAAATCTGGGTTGGCTACGATAAAAAAGAATTTTGGCGCGAGGTGTTTTATTCTTCCCTAACTTTGATTACTCAAATCATTGGCATCTCGGCCTGCGTTGTTTTTTTACTGCATCGCCTCGAAAAATAATTTAGAGCAAAAAAAGATCAATCAGCCAAATTGACATTGGCAATTCGCTAAATAAATTGCCGCGCTTCTTTACAAAGATTTCAAACATCTCTTCCCAACACTCATGGAACAAATTTTTACTCAGCTTCTTGAGCTGCTTCTAACCTTGGTCTTGCCAACTTTGGGCTACATTTTGCTAGTTGTTTTGCCTTTAATTGGCGCAGTTGCTTATTTGACCCTAATGGAACGCAAAGTTATTGGCGCAATGCAGTTGCGCAAAGGCCCTAACGTGGTTGGGCCTTTTGGTTTGTTGCAACCTTTGGCCGACGGCTTGAAGCTGATGTTAAAAGAAGTAATTATTCCCGACCAATCAAACAAAGCCTTATTCCTACTAGCTCCAATCATCACTTTCACTTTGGCATTAATCGGTTGGGCTGTGGTGCCATTTTCTGAAACCTTCTCAATTGCCAACATCAATATCGGGGTTACTTACTTGCTTGCCACCTCGTCCCTTGGGGTTTACGGCATTATCATTGCTGGTTGGGCCAGCAATTCGAAATACGCATTTTTGGGTGCGATTCGCTCTTCGGCGCAAATGATTTCTTATGAAGTTTCTATTGGTCTAATCATCATTTCCGTAGTGCTTTCTTGCGGCTCACTAAACCTTAGCGAAATTGTTTTAGCACAAAAAAATCACTGGTACGTTTTAGCGCATTTTCCAATGTTTATTTTATTTTTCATTTCCGCTTTAGCCGAAACCAATCGCTTACCATTTGATCTTCCCGAAGCAGAGTCTGAGCTAGTTGCTGGTTACAACGTTGAATATAGCTCAATGCCTTTCTCGATGTTTTTCCTTGGCGAATATGCCAATATGATTTTGATTTCGGCTTTCGCCTCAATCCTTTTCCTTGGCGGCTGGTTGCCACCTTTTGACATTGCTATTTTCAACGCAATTCCGGGACCAGTTTGGTTGATGGCAAAAATTTTCTTTTTACTTTTTTGCTTTATCTGGGTTCGCGCCACCTTGCCGCGCTATCGCTACGATCAATTGATGCGATTGGGTTGGAAAGTTTTTTTACCGCTTTCCCTAGCTTGGGTTGTTGGCACCGCCGCCTTCGTCGTTTATTTGAAATAACCTCATGAAATTTTTAAAAAGCGCTTCTTCATTTTTACTTAGAGAAATTGTCATCGGCCACGCTCTGACCCTGCGTTATTTCTTTAAGAAAAAAGTTACGATTAATTACCCTTACGAAAAAGGCCCAGTTAGCCCGAGATTTCGGGGCGAACATGCTTTGCGGCGTTATCCAAATGGCGAAGAACGCTGCATCGCCTGCAAACTTTGTGAAGCAATTTGCCCGGCGCAGGCAATCACCATTGAAGCCGAAGAAAGAACTGATGGTTCACGCCGCACCACCAAATACGACATCGACATGATGAAATGTATTTACTGCGGACTTTGCCAAGAGGCTTGCCCAGTTGATGCAATTGTTGAAAGCTCAAATTTTGAATTTTCCACCGAAACTCGTGAAGAACTTTACTACAATAAAGACAAACTTTTGGCCAATGGCGAACGTTACGAATATTCACTTCGCCAAAATATCGAATCTGACGCTAAACATCGCTAATCATGAATTTCACACTTGATCTATTTTATCTTTTTTCTTTTGTCTTAGTGGCTTCAGCCCTTGTGGTTGTAAGTGCCAAGAACATGGTACATTCTGTCATGTTTTTAGTTTTATGCTTTTTAAATGCCGCCGGACTTTTTGTTTTGCTTGGCGCTGAATTTTTAGCGATGCTCTTGATCGTGGTCTATGTTGGAGCAATTGCAGTTTTGTTTTTGTTCGTAGTGATGATGCTCAATGTCGATTTCAAAGATGTTGAACACAAAATTAATCGCCACTTACCGATTCTTATCATGATTGGCGTTTTGATGCTGACTGAAATTTTCCTAATCACGCAATTTTCTAGCGTTAAATTTTACGACACAGTGTCGCTATTTCCCACCCCAACTGACGTTCGCAACACTAATGCCATTGGCAGTCTGCTTTACACAGATTTCATTTTGCCATTCCAGCTAAGCGGCTGCATTCTTTTCGTTGCTATGATTGGCGCCATTGTTTTGACTTTGCGCGACGAAACTCGCTTCATTCGCAAACAAAAAATCAGCGACCAAGTGGCTCGCACCAAAGCAAATTCTTTGGAAATCGTTAAAGTAAAATCCGGCGAGGGGATTAATTTATAATTATGAACGGACTTGAACTGAAGCACTTCATCACACTTTCAGCAATTTTATTTTGCATCGGAGTTAGTGGTATTTTTTTGAATCGCAAAAACGTGATTTCGCTTTTAATGTCGATCGAGCTCATGCTGCTTTCGGTCAATATTAACTTCGTAGCATTTTCAGCTTTCTTGCATGATTTAGTCGGACAGATTTTTGCAATTTTCATTCTTACTGTTGCTGGCGCCGAAGCCGCTATTGGCTTGGCCATTTTGGTGATTTACTTTCATAATCGTAAAAATATCGAAATTGAAAATATCTCATCAATGAAAGGCTAATGCGCATTTTCAAAAAATTTGTCATCACCATTTTTTTTCTTCTCACACCATTCTCATCCTTTGCTCAAGATCCCAATTGCGTCATTAATAACAATATTTCCGACCAAATTTTAGCGCAAGTTGAGCGCAAAAATCCCGAAGCAATTCGAGGGCTTCGCAACTGTTTCAAGTTCGATCACCAGCTGATGATGAAAGCTGCAATCATCGATCCCACTCAATTTCAATTCGCCGCCGATGTCTTGCAAAGCGATGAAAATTTTGTGCATCGCTTAATCAAGGTAAGCCCTGCAGCGCTAGAATATGCCTCAGCAAAACTGCGCAGCAATTCCAGCTTCATGGAAAGAGCCACTTACATTAGTCGCGACTCCTTGCAATTTGCTGCTTCAGTTCTCACCGACAATAAAATTTTCATGCGGCAGATGATTACCATTGATTCGAGAAATTATAAATTTGCCTCAGAGCGCTTGAAAGAGCTTACAGAATTTGCCGAGATCGCTTTTAAAGACGACGGATTATTGCTGGAATTTGCCCCGATAAAAATTAGATCTGATAAAAATTTAGTTAGAATTGCCACCCATTCTAACGAATCTGCAATTAAATTTGCCTCAGACGAGATCAAGAAAGAGAGGGAGTTTCAGTTTGCTCCTGAAAAACTTTCCGACATAAACATCGCAGAATTAGAAAAGTTTTTGCAAGAAAATTACACCATCGTCGAGAAGCAAAAGAACCTCGGATTTTCGGTAACTGGCAAGGCTAAAAAATTTCCCAAACAACAAGTTATTGATCGCAATTACGTCACAAAATGGCAGGGCGATTTAAGGCTTTCCGATGAAACAATTAATCGCGATCTGCATTTGATTGCTGCAGATAGTCGCAATTATCCAATTTTGTGGAAGAGAGATTTTCGCAAATATCCTGAGCTAATTAGAAAAATCGAAAATTTTTTAGCCAATCACAATGTTGACCAAAGCGCCATTGACAGTCTTTTGACGACTTATTTTTGGAAAATAAAAAATAATCCAACCACCTTCGCATTTAATTTATACTTGCTGCGCGATAGTAATGACGTTGATTTTGGCCCAGAATTTTCTGACGTAACCTCTCTCACCGCAATAGTTCAGAAGCAAAAAAACAAATGGTCCATGACAGTTGTTGAAGTGATTTTTGACAGCGAGATCAAAACCGATGTCGGCTATTTAAACGGCCATAAAAAATATATTTTGTGGGATCTTTACAAACTCAAAAAAATCGACAAAAGCCCGAGGTTAATTTTTAAAGTTGAAGACCGATTCAAAGAATATTTTGAAATTTTTGAAGAACAGGTCGGTGGCAAATATAAAGCGATCCATCGCTTTGAACCCTCTTTTTAAATTAAGAGTTTTTTTACAAAATTGATTTGACAAAAATTTAGTTTCTTTATCTTCT
This sequence comes from Rickettsiales bacterium, assembly GCA_947442475.1. Classification (GTDB taxonomy): domain Bacteria; phylum Pseudomonadota; class Alphaproteobacteria; order Rickettsiales; family UBA1997; genus UBA2645. The sequence continues at coordinate 6,076 of CANEVP010000048.1, read as the reverse complement.
GTGGATACTTGATTTTAGCACTCAATTTGACTAACTACCCAACTCAACAAATTTACACAAAGTTATGAAAAATACTCGCCGCATGAGCGCCTTTTCTCTGATTGAAATTTCAATCGTAATTTTAATCATCGGCATATTGGTTGCGGGCGTAACTCAAAGTAGTCGCTTGCTTGGGCAAGCAAAATTGAGTGGCGCTAAAAGCATGACTCAAAGCGCTCCTGTTTCTTCAATAAAAAATCTATCTCTTTGGATCGAATCTACTTCTGAAAACAGCTTTCAATCTCCTGATCTTGATGATTATACTGCAATCACCGCTTGGAATGATATCAATCCTCAAGCAACCCTTAAAGCAAGCTTCACTGTTACTGGTACTCCGATATACAGAACAAACTTGATCAACGGCCTTCCAGCAGTGTGCTTCAACAGCACTGCAAATTGCGGAACTGGAACCGGAACAACTAACAGCTTAAGCTCTGCTAACTTTTCTAACATCTCGGATGGTTCAACTGTTTTTGCGGTTGTAAAATTGCCAAATACTCTTGCCGCCGAGCCAATCCTAAGCAAACGTACTGTGACTTCTGCGTTCTCTGCAGCAAGCAGTGCTAACATCCAACTTAACACGACTAATGCTGGCGAATGGCAATATTGCGATGGAGCAACTCAATCTGGTAACAACGTAACTTGCACTCTAGGTTCGGGACTTGCAGACGCATCTGTTCCAGTTGGAGCTACAAAAGGCATTTATGCTGTATCACTTGTTTACAATGCTGGCCCATCTACTGCCGCAGGAACAACAGCAACAGGCGTTACCTTCTTCCAAAATGGCGCGGCCGGAACTCAAGTAAGTACCGCTAGCAGACCATCAATCTCAGTTACTAGTCCTCTACTAGTTGGAAAAACCAGTACTTCTGACGCTGCGGCTTACTTCAAAGGATATATCGGCGAAATCATCATCTTCGATCGCGCTCTTAAAAAAGAAGAAAGACAATCTATCGAAAATTACCTTGGTAAAAAATGGGGAATTACTATGACTACTGCAGCGATCTAATCTGCAGCTAGATCGAATTTTAAAAGCTCGGATGAAATTATTTCATCCGAGCTTTTTTTATCTTTACGGCAAGTCTTCATCTCGAACTCGTGAACTGAAATAGCATAAGACTCACGAGATCTCTCGCGCAGTTCGAGATGATGACGGTTACTTTTTATCTAAAGCAAACCACTTTCTTTGAAGCTGAAATAGCCTTTGGATGAAATGATAAGATGATCTAATATTTTAACCTCCAACCCCTTCAAAACCGCCGCTACTTCATTAGTGGTTTGAATATCGGATGCTGAGGCCCTGAGATCTCCGCTGGGATGATTGTGAAATAAAATTACCGAAGATGCTGAAAGCAGAAGTGCTTTTTTGGCAATCGCTTTTGAGCTTACAAAAACATGATCATTCTCGCCGATTCCTAACAACTCATCTTCGATCAGCTGATGTTTTTTATCTAAGAATAACACCCGAAAAACTTCGTAATTAAGATCTTTCAGTGAGGCAAAAGCATAGTCCACCACTGCCTGCCAATTGTTCAAAACTGGCTTGGATTTGGCGTGATTTTTCAAAACCCGCCGCATGATTTTGGCAACTATCTTAATTTGCACAATCGCCGCCTCGCCCACCCCATCAACGGTTTTCAACATTTCAACATCGGCGCTTACCACGGCAGAAATATCTCCGAATTTAGCGATTAATTTTTTGGCCAACGGCTTTGTATCTTGGCGCGGACTCGCTGCAAAAAGTAGAATTTCGAGCAATTCATATTCGTGCAATTCATCACCGAGAGAGCTGAGAAATTTTTTTCTAACGCGTGAGCGGTGACCTAGGTAGTCTGGGGTTTCTTTCATGGTTTTGTGGTTTTTTTAAAGATCTTTCGGTGTGATTTTATCCGTAGCAAAATTTGCAACGCCAATCACCTCAAGATCTCTGAGCCTTTGCAAATCATTCACTGTCCAAGCAAAAATCTCAATATCCGAGAAAATTTTAACAAAAGTTCTGTCGAGCAATTGATGAAAAATCGACAAAAATTTCACCTCATTTTTTCTTAAAAACTCGCGCAAAATTTTAATCTGCTCAAAGTTTTTTAACTCTTCACAAACCGCAACTAATTGTGCTTTTTTGCCGAAGATTTTTCTGATTTTAGTAAAGATTTTTGCAGAAAGTTTGTAATCAGTAATAAATGGCGCGAAATAGATCTGGTCTTGCTTAATGCCACATACATCAATTTCTTTTTTAACAATTTCTAGCGCCTGCATCGCGTTTTTTTCATCGAGATTTTTAAAATCTAACCAATAGTAAAAATCATTTTTAAACCGCAAATACTCACGAAATTTGGGCAGATTTTTTAACTCTGATTTTTTTGGATGATCGTGCTTTAAAAAAAGTTCTCCTTCCAAAAACCAAATATCAAATTCAATCGCCTTAAAACCTTTTTTGTGAGCCTGATTAAGACTTGCAATCGTGTTCTGCAAAATCTTCTCTTTAGCGAAGCCGCGATGGGCAAATAAACGAACCATTTTATGAAGAAAAAATTTATTGTAATTGAAACAACTTATCCAAATTTAGCGTCAGCCAAAAAGCTAGGAGAAATTCTTTTAACAAAAAATCTCGCCGCTTGTGTGCAATTTTCCGCAATTACCAGCATGTATTTTTGGCAGGAAAAACTGGAAAAAAGTCGCGAGATTTTAGTCAGCATTAAGAGCGAAAATTCACTTTACAAAGAGGTCGAAAAAATCATCCAAGAACATCACAGTTACGAAATTCCACAAATCTTCGCAAATCCCATAAATCAAGGCTCCAAACCATATTTAAACTGGATTAATTCAAAGCTGAAAAAGGGCAAATAAATCTGGCATAATAAAGTTTGCCGATTTCTAATGGTGGCCCAAGTTTTTTAAACTTTTTTATACACCACGAAAACCACTGACGAAAAGAATTTATTTCTAAACTTCCCAGATTCCTGAAACAGATATTTTCTAAAATTTCACAAGATGTTGAACATGAAAACCACATTCAAAAACATTTGGCTGCCCTAGAAAATAAATGTTTCTCAAACAATAATTTTTGAGAAAACTAATGACAAATAAAACAATTTTGATCGACGCAGCACACCGCGAAGAAACGCGAGTCGCTGTATTAGAAGACGGAATTTTACAAGATTTCGACCGCGAAGCAGTCGCTATCAAACAAATCAAAGGCAATATCTACCTCTCTCGCGTTACTAGAGTTGAACCATCTCTGCAAGCTGCTTTCGTTGATTATGGTTCTGACCGCCACGGCTTTTTACCTTTCGCTGATATTCACCCTGACTATTACCAAATCTCAGAAGCTGAAAGACAAAAGCTGCGCGAAATGAACAGCAATCAGCCAGCTGCCAAAATAGACGAAGAAGAAACCGCCGCGCCACAAAGCAATCGCCAAGCTGGCGCCGATCAAGATGACGATAGTGAATCAATCGTTACAGGAGCTTACTCAGTTGAAGATGAAACCGGCAATTATCGCGGCAATATTCATAACATTTACAAGCGCTACCAAATCCAAGATGCGATCAAACCGGGCCAATTAATTTTGGTGCAATGCGCCAAAGAAGAGCGTGGCAATAAGGGCGCGTCAATGACCACCTACATTTCAATCGCCGGAAAATACAGCGTCTTGATGGCAAATACGCCTAACAAAGGCGGGGTTTCTAAGAAGGTTGATAATTTCCGCGATCGCAAACTTTTGCGCTCAATTTTGAATGAATTAAATGTTCCAGCTGATCGATCAGTAATCATCAGAACCGCCGGCGTTGGTAAAAAACCAGAAGAAATCAAACGCGATTGCGACTATCTCTCACGCCTTTGGGATAGCATTAAAGAAGCTTCAACCACTTCCAAAGCTCCGGCCTTTATTCACGCTGAAGATGATGTGATCAAAAGATGCATCCGCGACGTTTACAATGAGCAAGTTAGCGAGGTTGTAGTTGAAGGCGCTGAAGCGTTTGAAACCGTGATGAACTTCGTTAAACTAACCATGCCGCACAGCACGCATAACGTGAAGTTGCACGATGAGCGTGTTCCTGTCTTCAATAAATATCGCGTTGAGCAACAAATTTCAGCGCTTTACGAGAAGCAAATTAACCTGCCATCAGGTGGTTCAATCGTTATTGATCATACTGAAGCTCTAGTTGCAATTGACGTTAACTCTGGCCGCTCAACTAAAGAAAGCGGCGTTGAGGAAACTGCCGTTACAACTAACTTGGAAGCTGTTAAAGAAATCGCCAAACAACTTCGCCTACGCGATTTGGCTGGTTTGGTTGTGATCGATTTCATCGACATGTATGACCAAAAACATCGCCGCAATGTTGAAAGAGCTTTGCGCGACGAATTACAAAATGATCGCGCTCGTATTCAACTTGGTCGCATCAGTGTGTTTGGCTTGCTTGAAATGTCTCGCCAAAGACTTGGCGCCAGCTTTTTTGAAACCATCACTGAACCTTGCAAACATTGCAGTGGCACTGGCTATGTGCGTTCAGTTGAAATTCTAGCTGTGAGCATTTTGCGCGCGATTCGTCACGCCTGCGCTGATAAGCAAGCTGGAGTTATTTACATCTACACCAATTCTGAAACCATCGCGTACATGATGAACTTCAAGAAAGGTGAAATCGTTTCTACTGAAAAAAATTATGACGTTCACATCTTCATGCATCCATCTGATGATGCCGGCAGCCAAGGCTTTAGCATTAAAAAGCGCAAAAGCCTTTCTGACGAAGAAAGACGCGAAATTGAAATGCCAGTAACCACCGGAAAAGTGAATCAATTAGGTTTGGAAAAAAGCTATTTTGAAAATTTATCACAAGGTGATGAACGCGAAGAAGAATCTGATCGCGGCAATAACAGAAGACCTCGCAACGATAATAATAATTTCAGAAAAAATAATAACCGTCGCGACAAGAGAAAATTTGACCCGCGCAATAATAACAATCGCAAGAAGTCATTTTTGGGATCGGTCTTCTCAATCTTTTCTAAGTAAGTTTTAGAGTTGAGACAAAAAATTAAAGCGGGCCTTTTTAAATAAAGGCTCGCTTTTTTTGTATTATCTCTCGGCGTCACCCCATCTTCTCCAAGCGTTCCACAGCGTCATGAATTCAGAAACATAGAATCAATTTCATAATTTATAACGAGACAGACACCGTCGTGAACACGGGGTGACACCGAGCGAGAGTATTCATAGCAAATCCTCAGGCCCTAAATCGCGAACAGATTAGTAATTAACAGCAATATGGCAGAGATGTAAGCAATAGAAAGAAGCAGAGTAAAGAAAGAGATAAACTCGAAATGAAAGAGTGAGGAAATTTTAACACCCGAAAACTTCACTGAAAAAATCATGAAGCCACTGACAAAGAGCACCATGGAATAGATGAAAGCAAAGAAGCCACTCTCAAAGAAGTCGGCAAGAAAAAATAATCCGTAGAGAAAAATTATCGGAACTAAAAAGTTGATTAGTGCTGAAAGAATTGGGTCGTTTTTCATGATTTATGTTTGGCAATATATCTGTAAATTGATTGAAAAATATTCTCTAAAGCAAAACCCATTTGTAAATAATTAAATCCCGCACATCTATTTAGTCCATCCTGAAATACCTCACCAACCCACTTTCTACCTGCTTCTACAACAGTTTCTCTTGCCATTCTTTTGCCAGAAATCGGGGGGTCACCATTCATTTTCTGGCAAATAAATTCAGTAAAATTTAGCACGGAAAGTCATGAGGCAATGCCCCCCTTTTTTAAGACACTCTCTCCCTCCTCAAATTGATAAAATCCCAGCTTAAGTTTTCACTTTCGCTGGTTAATTTTAATCCATCAATTTTTAAGGAGAAATTATGCCAAGAGGCTATCCCGCTTGATTGTGCAACAAAATCTTGTGTCCACCCAAATATTTTCTCATCACTACTCCTCGAACCTCTCGCAGAACAATTGGTTAATCTGAGCTAAATTCCCCGCGAATCTCGGAATTGGATTCCTCCATTTTCCTTGAGTCAGATTGTCAAAGATGATTT
>CANEVP010000047.1 GCA_947442475.1 Rickettsiales bacterium | reverse complement strand
TGATTGGCAAAAAAATTATCTTGAAATTTTTAAGGCAATTTTAATTTCCAAAACCTCGTCACAAAAATTTCCAATTGATGAAGATTTTGAAAAGTTTTTAAGCGAAGTTGAAGTTTACAAGATGAGAAATAACAAATTTTTGATGTCATCAATCGAACATCACAATTGTGCTTTTGAAATAGATTTGGAAGACCTTGAAATAGAACATATAATGCCACAAAAGCTTTCTAGATCAAACGCTGCAAAATGGCAAAAAATGCTGGGCGATAATTGGCAAGAAATTCATAAAAAATATCTTCACACAATTGGAAATTTGTCTTTGACCAGTTCTGTCAAAAATAAAGAGATGTCCAATAAAGATTTTCTAAGCAAACAAAATGCGGATTATCAAACTTCAAAATTAAAATTAAGCAAAAACCTAGGTGAAGGCGAAATTTGGAATGAAGAAAAAATCAAAGAAAGAGCTGATTGGTTAATTGCAATAGCCAAAAAAGTTTGGCCATATCCAACAAGTTCTTACAAAATAAAATCAGAAAATCAGCCAGATTTTTTTAGTTTACAGGAATTTGAAAACGACAACATTACCAAAACGGCGCCATTTTTAATCGAAATCGAGATCGAAAAAAAGAAAATCCCAGTAAAAAATTGGAGAAATGTTATTGAAGAATTGTTAAAAATATTTCATGAATTTTCTCCAACTGATTTTAATCGCATTTCAAATATGGCGGGGCTTGAGAGGTTTTTTAATAAAGGAAAAGAAGGAAAATCATTTTCCGGAGAAATTAAAAATGATATTATTTTTGGCTATGAAATTAATGTTAATCAATCGGGAATTTCTTTAATCAAAAATCTCAAAAAAATTTGCGAAGAAATAAATTTTGATAAAGAAATATTGATTTACTACAAACCAAAAGAGCCAAAATAAACCGCACTAATAAATTATAAAAAACATGACAAACGCATTAACATTGACGATTGAAAAAAATGGCGTGGCAAATTTGGTTTTTGATTTGCCGGATGAAAAGGTAAATAAGCTCTCGGCACCAGTTTTGGCGGAGCTTGAAAAGGCGGTGAATGTTATCGATGGCAATAAAGCGATTCGGGTTTTGATTATCACCAGTGCCAAAAAAGATATTTTTATTGCGGGCGCCGACATCAACGAAATCAAAGAGATTCGCGATCAAAAAGATGCATTTGAAAAAGTTTCTCGCGGTCAAAATATCTTAACCAAAATCTCAAAATTAAAAATTCCAACCATCGCCGTAATTGATGGCGCTTGTCTTGGCGGCGGATTGGAATTGGCTTTGGCTTGTAAATATCGCGTGGCAGTTGTGAACCATAAAACGGTTTTAGGTTTGCCAGAAGTAAGCCTTGGAATTATTCCTGGATTTGGCGGAACGCAACGTTTGCCACAATTGCTTGGCTTGAAAGATTCGCTTTCAATGATTCTTTCTGGCAAGTCGGTTGATGCGAAGAAAGCCTTTAAAATCGGGCTTGTAGATGACATTATTCGTGAAGAATTTTTAGAAGAAAAATTGGGACATTTCGTCACCGAAATTTTGAAAAGCGGTGCGCAAAATATTTACCTAAACAAAAGAAACGATGCGCGAAAAAAGCGTTTCATTTTTGAATCTCTACTTTGCGGCAGATTCATTATTTTTTATCTCGCCAAAAAAGACCTTTTTGAAAAAACCAAAGGCCAATATCCAGCGCCTTTTTACGCCTTAGAAGTTGTCAAAAGAACTTATGGCAGAACTTACGGTGTGCGTGGATTTAAAGTTGAACTCGAAGCATTTTGCGAATTAGTAGTTGGTGAGATTTCAAAAAACTTAATTGAAATTTTCTTCACCAACGAAGCTCTAAAAAAAGATTCGGGCATTGAAAATGAGTTGGAAGTTGCTGACATTCAAAATGCTGCGCTCCTTGGAGCTGGCGTGATGGGCGGAGGAATCGCTTGGCTTTTTGCAAATAGCAATATTGATATTCGTATCAAAGACATCACGCAAAATGCCATTGCTCTAGGTTATAACCAGATTGTTAAAGTATTTAATCAGCTGAAAAAAATTAGAAAAATTAGTCCCGAACAAGCCAACGTGAAAATTGCCAATGTGAGCACTGGCCTTGATTTTGTTGGTTTTGGTAAAGCTGAATTTGTGATTGAAGCGGTGGTTGAAAACATGGCGGTGAAAAAAAGAATTTTAGCTGAGGCCGAAACTTACGTTTCAAAAGATGCAATTATTGCTTCAAATACTTCGTCACTTTCAATTTCAGAAATGGGTGCAGCTTTACAAAATCCTGAGCGCTTTGCGGGAATGCATTTCTTTAATCCGGTGAATCGCATGCCTTTGGTTGAGGTGATTCGCGGTGCTAAAACTTCTGACAAAACTATTTCAACAATTGTTAAGCTTTCAAAAAAATTGGGCAAAACTCCGATCGTTGTAAAAGACGTTGCCGGATTTTTGGTTAATCGCATTTTGCTGCCTTACATGAATGAAGCAGCTTATTTACTGCAAGAAGGCGCTGAAGTTAAACGTATTGATGCTGTGATGGAAAGATTTGGCATGCCGATGGGGCCTTTTGTTTTAGCTGATGTGGTTGGAATTGATGTGGGTGTGAAAGTTTCACATTCTTTGTTCGAAGCTTACGGCGAGCGTATGCGCGTTGCTGATGTGCTTGATGAAATTTACAATAATCACAAAGAGCTTTTAGGTAAAAAATCTGGCAAAGGTTTCTATATTCATCCAGAAAGCGAAGAAAATCGCGAGATTGAGGTGATTTTAACTACGGTTAGAAAAGCCAAAAACTTACACCCGATTTACTTGCGTGATGCCGAAATTTTTGATCGTTGTATTTTGACTATGGTCAATGAGGCGGCGAAATGCTTGGAAGAAAATGTTGTTAAAAATGCCCGCTATCTTGATATGGCGATGATTATGGGAGCAGGTTTTCCGGCGTTTCGTGGCGGGGTGTTGCGTTATGCTGACTCACGCGGAATTGCTGAAATTGTGAAGAGATTGGAAGAGTTGAATAAAAAACACGGTGTGCGTTTTGAGATTAGTAAGCTTTTGATTGAGATGGCAAAAGATGGGAAGAAGTTTTACTAAAATCTAAACCATGAAAATAATCGGTATCGACCCAGGACTCACCAAAACTGGTGTTGGAATCATCGAAGTAAAAAACAACACTCTCTCTTTCATCGCCTCAGAAACCATCTATTCAAAACCATCGGAGCCTTTTGCTACAAGGCTGCACCACTTTCACACTTCTCTCACCAAAATCATAAGAATCCATCAACCCGACGTCGCCGCAATTGAAGAAACCTTCATCAACATGAATCCATCCTCATCTCTGAAGTTGGGGCACGCTCGTGGTGCATTGATTTTAACCTTGAGTTTATGCGGATTAAAGGTGGCAGAATATTCAACAACGGCAGTGAAAAAAGCGATTGTGGGAGTAGGGCGCGCCGAGAAGGTGCAAATACAAATGATGGTAAAAATATTGCTGCCGAAAGCGAATTTTAAAACGGAAGATGAGGCGGATGCTCTAGCTGTGGCGATTTGCCACAATAATAATTTTAGATTTCCTAAGTAAGGGTGCGGTGCCAAGTTTAATTTTAAGTTTGTAGACTGGGCCCCATCGCGAAGACGGGGTGTAAAAGGAGAGGGCGCAATGTTGGGAATTATTGTTTTGAAGGTATTGCTGGTTTGGCCCCTTTTGCTGGAGGTGTGTCAGCTTTTTTACTGTCATCCTCTTTCTTCTTTAGCAAGGCCACCAAGGCTTTTCCTTCCACAACTTTATTTGAACTAAGTACGAAAGTTTGGTTTGGTTTAAGTTCGAAGCGAATTTCAATTTGGTTTTCGGAATTGGTTTTTGGTGCGAATTCTTCTTTACGACCCGAAATAATTTTCCATTTACTCAGGCTTAGTTTCCAAAGAATTTTGGCGCTGTCTTTTTTGATTGATTCAACAAAAAGCTCCTTTTTTGGATCGTTGGTTTTTGAAGTGATCTTTTTTTCGTTAATCCAAACAATCCAATCTTTCGGGTTAAAATAAATAACTGAGGCGAGATAGATGTAAGATTTTTCGTTTTCTTGGTTTTTTAGCTCTTCAGCTTTTCTTAGTCTCTCGGCTTCTTCGGCTTTCTTTTTATCATCGTCAGTTGCTGACGCGGTAGCGGTTCCATCGCTTTCCACGTCTTCTGGAGAGTAAGCTTGGTTGTTTTTAAAGGAGTCAATAGCGCGATCCAAATTTCCGGATTCTTGATCGTCAAACATCAAAGAAGTTGGCTTGCCGTTGCCAAGCAGAATATTGGCCAAACCATCTTTGGCTTGATCAATTAATAGTGAGCTTGCTCCAGAGTTTGTTGGTACGCCTGATGCGGGTGTGGCGGGATCTTTTGTGGTAGTGGCAGTTTTTGGATCTGCTGCTGGAGCGGTCGCCGGGGCTTGATCTCCATTGGTCTCATTCGCTGCTAAAGCTGTATCTTTAAGTGATTTAGAATCGGATGCTGCGCTTTTGTCAGACAAGTTATTTTCTACGAAAGTTGATTTATCTTGTGCTATGGCGTCATTCAATAGCAGGGTGAAAAATAGTAAGAAAATTTTATTAATCTGATTCAATCTCATCGGTCTTAAACTAGTTTATTTGGTTTTAGCAGGTGCGGCGGCGGGCGCTACAGTAGCTTTGTTTTTAAAGGCATACCAGAAAAAGTTAAGACTGCCATTCACTATGCCGGAGCCTTTGCCGGCGCTAATCGCGATTAAATCGTCAGTAGTGTAACTTTTATCTTTTTTAACTTCTAAGCTGCTGATTACGACATATCCTGGAAGCGAGCTGGTAAAATCGGTCATGAATAACAAGGCTTTATTATCGTCCAGAGATTTGAAGGTTAAGGAAACTGTAGTGAATAATACGCTGACTGTAGAGCAGTTAAACACTCCGTCAGTAAGAGTTTCTGGGAGGTTCACTTTAATTACCGGATCTGAGATATTGTATTTCGTGGACATTGTGGCAAGTAGAGAGTTGATGTCATCCATCTTGATGCCGGAAGTATTCTTTTTGCTTTCATCAAGATTGCGCCAGATCGCCATGTATTTTTTAATATCCAAAGTTTTGCCTTGTAGCTCAGTTGCCTGACTTTGGATTTGTTCGGCTTCACTATTAATTTTGTCGGCCTTTTCTCGCATTTGAGAGTTTTGATGAATATTGTAAAACAAACAGCCGCAAAAAATTAGCAACGAGCCTAGTGAGGTGGCCGAGTTAATAATAATTTTCTTTCTAAGTTCTAAAATCTTCATTATTTTGATATGCTGAAATCAATGGGGAAGCTGTAATATTTTTGGTTAAAGTCGATATTACGAGGTAGGTCAGTGTAACTTACCTGATTTTTATTTAGATTATCTTTTACCTTAACCACCAAGCTATCGAACTCGTTGAAGAGATCTTCAATGTCACCACTCTTGTTCAAAATTTGTCCGTTTAAAGTGATTTTATAATTTTGAGATGGGGAGGGTGACTTTTGGTTAAATCCTACAATTGTGTAAGTGAAGCTGCTCAATTTTACGTTAAAGTTTTTGAGGAATTTTAGCTTAATGTAAAAGTCGCTAACGCTAGTTCCAACTGACCCAAGTGCTTGTTCAATTTTACCAAAATCAGTTACTTTTTCAATATCCACCGCTTCGCCATCTTCGTTAGTTTTAGCGCCTTCAAGTGCCATTTTTTGAATTTTAGAAAAATCTTCCGCAGCCGCTGTTTTTTGAGCTTCCGCACTATTAATCATTCGACGCAAACCTTCGCGAGTGAAAGCGCTATATAAAATAGCGATAATGGTAGCAAAAATGAACATGATGTTCATGTAGTAAGAAATCTTTAAACCGACAAAAAACTTTTCAATGGCGGCAATTTTCGAGGTGGAGAATTTTAATAGTTTGTTGCTTTTGGAAAAAACTCGCGAAAGCAGTAAGTCGCAAGAGGTGCTGTTGATTGGTAGAAGTTTTGAATCTCCGATTTGCGCTGCGGCTTGAGCTGGAGTGTAGCTGATGAAATTCATCTCAGTAGTATGAAGCTTTTTAATCGACTCCAAAGCTTCAGCAGGAAGAATATTGACGATATCAAGTTCTGAGATCGATACGTCGGGGAATAGACGTTTTAGATATTCAAAAGTGCTGTAAATATCTTGTTCATATTTTTCTAAGAAATCGGGCTGATTAAAATCATAATTCACTACCCTAGTAAAAACGATGCCGCTATTTGAAAACACAACCTGTCTAATGCCGCTGACTTTATTTTGCATGATCAGGCAGTAGAGATCATTTCTTTTGTTTTTGATTTTTGAGCGGGCCTTGATGTCTTTTTTTAGCAGGTTGAGCAAGTTAAAAGCTTCAACCGGCAACATGTAAATGCCAACAAGTCGGTTTGGCATTTCTAGCAAAAACTCAATCCATTTGCTTACGACTTCAGAATTGGTAGAAGAGACAAAAAGACATTCCCATCTTTTGTTATTTTGCGGAACTTTAGTTTTAGATTTTGCCTGATTGAGAATGATGTAGTTTTTGAAACTTTCCTTGTCGCCATCACTTGCCATGTCGCGTTTTACAAGGCGGGTAAGATCTGATTTGCGTACCAGAGGATAAACTTTTTTCTTGTAACTCTGGTCAACCGTGTCGATTAAGATGTAAACTGATGCATCTTTGTGCGATAAAAAAATGCCTTTTAGCTCTTCTTTTGATTTGTCGTTTAATTCATCTAGAAAAATTTTATTCTTGATTTCGCTACCATCATGCAACGCTACAACCGAGCCGTAATTCCCTATTGTGACGACAATATTTTTCTTAGAAAACATTTGAGTTTGAGATAGTTAAAACTTAGAAATTTTTATGAATAAAGGTTTTTTACGAACCATTATTTTAACATGCAAATATTCATCAAAAAAATGATCCTAGGAGTTGGAACTGACCTAATTTCAGTCGCTAGAATTGAGAGATTAATTGCTCAATTTCAGCAGAGATTTGCCGAAAAAATTTTCACCAAAAACGAAGTTGCCCACGCCGACAAATTAAAAAATTCGCTGCCAAGGGCTTTATTTTTTGCTAAAAGATTTGCTGCCAAAGAAGCTTTTTCCAAGGCAATTGGTTTAGGCATTGGACGCGGAATCGACTTTAAAGATATTGAAGTTGAAAATGATCAGTTTGGAAAACCAAATATTAAAATTCTCAACGGCAAAGATGCTTTTTTAAAAGAGCGCTTCGCCTGCAAAGAACTCGCAATTCACCTGTCATTAACTGACGAAAGTTCGTTGGCTAGCGCCTTTGTTGTAATCGAAAAAATTTCATAAAATCATTTAAAAAATAAAATGAAAAATGACGCGGCCCAACGGGCGAGTAATTTTCAACTTGCTCTAAAAAAAAATAGCTCTGCAGGTAAAAAAATTATTGTAATTGGTGCTGGAGCTTGGGGAACGGCGCTTGCTAATTTACTGGCTAAGAATTCTTGCGAAGTTTTTTTAAGTGCAAATCGCGAGGAAGTTGCTTACGAAATCAATGGCAAAAATACTAATCACAAATTTCTACCTGACGTAAAATTAAGCAAAAAAATCAAAGCGATTGGCGATTTTTCACAAGAATTAGAAATTGCCGATTTGGTTTTTATTGTGGCGCCAAGCGCTGCTGCGGCAGAAATTTTTAAAAAAATTGCCAAAGCCAAAATCAAAAAAAACTGCAAATTTGTAATTTGCTCGAAAGGTGTTGAGCAGAAATCTTTGCTACTTTTAAGCGACGCTTTTGAGAAAATTACCAAGTCAAAAAACTACGCAGTTTTGTCGGGACCAAACTTCGCAATCGAAGTGGCGCAAGAAGTTGCAACAATTACCACAATTGCTGCCAGAAATAAAAAATTAGCCGGTGAAGTAATCGCAGTTTTGAACAATAAAAATTTTCACGCGCAATATTTTAAAGATCCGCGCACCGCCGAAATTTGCGGCATTGTGAAAAATATTATCGCCATTGGTTGCGGAATTATTGAAGGGCTTGATTTGGGAGTTAACGCCAAATCTGCCGTGGTTTTGAAAGGTGTTAGCGAAATTCAACTGCTGTGCAAAAAATTAAAAGCATCAAACGACATCGCTAACGCCGCGGGTTTTGGCGATATTTTTTTGACATGCTCATCGGCAAAATCGCGCAATAATTCTTTGGGGTTGATGCTTGCTCAAGGAAAAAATTACCAAGAAATCGCCAAAGAAACCGGCAAAACATTTGAAGGCGCATCCTCTGCCGCAGCAGTTGCGGCAATTGCTAAAAAACTGAAATTGAAACTAGACTTGTGCGAAAAAATAAACGAAATTTTAACTCATAAATATTCTCCCAAGCAGATCGAAGAAAAAATCGTTACAGCAATTCTTAAGTAAAAAATCCTAAAAAAATCAAACATGACCAACAGCGTTTTAATCATCGATTTCGGCAGTCAAGTCACTCAACTAATCGCGCGCAGAATACGTGAACTAGGCATTTTCTGTGAAGTAAAAAACCCAGATTTCAAACTTGAAGAAATCAAAAAAATGGCGCCAAAAGCGATTATTTTTTCGGGCGGTCCTGCTTCGGTTTATGAAAAAGACGCGCCGACAATTGATAAAAAAATCTTCGATTTAAAAACTCCGATTTTAGGAATTTGTTACGGTGAGCAGCTAATCTGTCACTTGCTTGGCGGCAAAGTTGGAAAATCTTTCGAGCGCGAATTCGGCAAAGCTGAAATCAAAGTTATTTCAAATTCAAAATTTTTCAAAGGCGTCAAAAACACTCAAGTTTGGATGAGTCACGGCGACCACATTAGCAAAATTCCTGCGGGATTTGCTGTAATCGCCAACACGCCAAAAGCACCTTACGCGGCAATTGCTGACGAGAAAAATAAAATCTACGGCGTGCAGTTTCATCCAGAAGTTGTTCACTCAATTGAAGGCAAAAAAATCATCGAAAATTTTGTAGTAAAAATCGCTCGCTGCGAGCCGGACTGGACGATGAAAAATTTTAAGAAAGAAGAAATCGCCCGCGTTAAAAAACTTGTTGGCAAAGATCGTGTAATCTGCGGACTTAGTGGTGGCGTCGATTCGTCAGTTGTTGCGGCGCTAATTAACGAAGCAATCGGCAAACAATTAACCTGCATTTTCGTTGATCACGGCTTGTTGCGCAAAAATGAAGGCAAGCAAGTAAAAGAAATGTTTGCCAAAAATTTCAAAATTAATTTGATTTATGTTGATGCTGCCGATCTTTTCCTTTCTAAACTTAAAGGGGTTTCTGATCCTGAGAAGAAGCGCAAAATTATCGGCAAAACTTTCATCGAAGTTTTCGACAAAGAATCTCTAAAAATCAAAGATGCTAACTTCTTAGCGCAAGGAACTTTGTACCCAGACGTTATCGAATCATCCCACCCAAATAAGGGTGCGAGCCAAACCATTAAGTCGCACCACAATGTTGGCGGTTTGCCAAAAAAGATGAAATTGAAATTGCTCGAACCAGTTAGAATGTTGTTTAAAGATGAGGTGAGGTTGCTTGGAAAAGAATTAGGTTTGCCTGATGTCGTGGTTGGCCGCCATCCTTTTCCAGGGCCGGGTCTTGCGATTAGAATCATCGGCGAAATCACCCCAGAAAAAATCAAAGTGCTGCAAGAAGCTGATACAATCTACATCGACGAAATCCGCAAAGCCGGCCTTTACGACAAGATCTGGCAAGCCTTCTCAGTTTTGACCCCAATCAAAACTGTGGGCGTGATGGGGGACGCAAGAACCTACGAAAATGTTTTAGCACTACGCGCCGTAACCTCAATCGATGGCATGACTGCTGACGTTTACCATTTCGATTCCAAATTCTTATGCGCGGTGGCAAGTCGCATCATCAACGAAGTCCGCGGCATCAACCGCGTGGTTTATGACTTTACCTCGAAACCACCAGGAACGATTGAGTGGGAGTAGAGTCTCTTAAAAAAGATGGACAAAAGCGCTAAGAACCTGTCTAGCATCTTTTCACATTTCAATTGCACCATCTCGGTCAGTGACATTAGCTGTAGTGACCGCAATGGCGTGCGGAAGTCCATTGGTGTCAACGGCAATGTGGCGCTTGATGCCAGAAACTTTTTTACCCGCATCATAACCTTTTTCTTCTGCCTTTTTTCTTAAAAGTTTTCAGTGAAGTTTCTAAGGCTTTGGGATAATCGGATAAGTCGCTGACCTGAATATGGGCGGGGTTTTCATTAGTTAGAACATCTAATCTTTTCTCGGCTTCTTCCTCCTCTTCTTTGGTGCGAGAGCAAAAGTCAATTATACTGGCCTGAGAAAAATTAGCTTTTGATATGTAATTAAAGCCGAAACGAGCGGCTCGAATTGCTCTCTTACTTAATACACGATCTTTCATAAATTCACTAAACAAGTTTATTTATAGTTGAACGATTTGATTTTATCGAACAACTGCAACTTGTATTGGCGAGTTTTATTTACAAATGGAAATATTTTTTAGTGTTATTGAGGAGGGAGTTTTTAATATCTTTTCATCTTTCACTTCATCCGCAATCTATACTGGTGGAGTTGCTGATTTAAAACCACCAATCTTTTAAAGTTAATTAAAAGTAATCGCCTGCATGAATGCGGAGAACTGATTTTTAGCAATTCCTCGATATCTGACTCTTTTGTTTTGCTTGGAGAACACATGTTCAAATGGAGCTCTGAGCTTGGTGTAGTAAGAATCAAGATCACGATTCTTGCCTTTCGATGTTATTTTTTTGACGGCGCAGAGGTGAAGTCCTTTTGTGAGCGCGGTCGGTCTAGCATTTTTGTCGCAATAGCCTTTGTCGGCGCGAACCGCGCCAGAGCTTGGTGCCGCATGTTTGAAACCTTTGGAATCAATGACATTGGCTGGAGTAATCGCTACTTTGCTGATCATCCCTGACTGCATATACTCACAGTTTTTTTATTTTTTTTTAAGTGAGTTGCAAATTACTCAGGCCTGCGGCCTTCCGTCATTTGTGAACTGAAGTATGCTGCTTGTAGCCGAACCAGATTTTGTCTTTTGATTTAGCGCCGAATTTAGCATCTTTATCATCTGCAACTTTTTCTAAAGTTTTGTTGTTGAGGGATTCGAGTTTGAGCTCAATAGCCTTGTCGCGCTCTTTCCACAAACCAACTTTTGAAATGAGATGACAATAAGCGAAGCGTTTTCAACTCGCTCAATAAAAAATAAAAATTGCGAGTAGTGGCATCAACGAAGGTGAATACCTCACTCATGTAGCCTTGAGACTTTAGTTGATCACGCAGCAGAGCAAATATTTTGAGAAATTGCGGCGGCGCTGAATCGGGATTGCCCATGCCGAAATCAAGAATTTCAACACCTTTAGCCGCAGCTTCGGTCTTTAATTTATACATTGCCGCAAAAATGTAGGGCGGCAGTTTTTCAGTTAAATAAAATTGGTTTTGCATTGGAAGATTAGCTGTTGATTCCGAGAGAAGCATTTTTTTTAAAAACTTGGTTAAGAACTTTTTAAATCTTGTAAAAACTCATCAATTTTTTCTTTGGTAACTCCAGGCATACAAATGATGTGAGTCCACTCGCCCTCGCTTGCCAATTGCCATTTTACGCAGATTTCATCAGCTGGTTTTTCAAAAACTACAGTAATCGCGTTGCTGTTTTTCCAAGCCTTGATGCCTTTTTCTTGTAATTTTTTAAGCACATATTCCGCTGTCTCCATGCACTTTAAAGCACGATTCTTCAAGCCTTCGCGCCCCATTTTATTAATTGCATACCACAAAAAAATCGGACTGTGACCATTGCGCGAGCCGGTGATTGTTGTATCCAGCGTGCCGATATAAGGAATAGTCTGACCGATACGATCTTTATAATTTTTCTTCACAATCACCACGCCACAAGGAATTGGTGATCCGATAAATTTATGACCAGAAATTGCAATTGAGTCAATTCCCTGCTCAAAATCAAAGCGCGGTTCTTTTTCAAGCAAACTCAAATAAGTGCCCGCCAGCGCGCCATCAACGTGAATGTAGTGACTGCGAATTGCCGAATCTTTTAAAACTTTTCTGATTTTAGAAATATCATCTTTGGCTTCAGTCATTGTAGTGCCGATATTGGCAATAATTATTGCTGGCTGATGGCGATGCAGATGAATGGCGTCTTCTAAATCTTCGTAATCCATTTCGCCGTTTTCTTGTGAGCGG
>CANEVP010000046.1 GCA_947442475.1 Rickettsiales bacterium | reverse complement strand
GCCGGAGCACCAGTCTCCGGACCCTTCGACGACGCGCTACGCGCTTTGCTCAGGGACCTATTAAACTTTAAACGTCTAAATTCACAACCTTCAGCGCGTTTTCTTGAATGAAATCGCGTCTTGGCTCAACCACGTTGCCCATCAGAGTTGAGAAGGTTTGGTCGGCGTCGTCGTACTGGTCGACTTTAACTTGAAGCAAAGTTCGGTTAGCTGGATCCAAAGTGGTTTCCCAAAGTTGTTCGGCGTTCATTTCACCCAAACCTTTAAAGCGTTGAATAGTAACGCCTTTTTTGCCGGTTTCAGTAATGATTGCCATTAACTCTAAAGGCTTGGTAGCCACGCGCTCGTCTTCACCGCGGATAAATTTCAATTTGCCTTCAAACTCTTCAGAAATTTGCTCTTTAATTTGCGCAATTACAGCAACTTCTGGCAGGTCGAAGTAAGAATTTTTCACCAAGTAAGAGGTTTTAACTCCTCTGGTTTCTTTGATTAGTTCAATGTCGTCCGATTCAGTAACCACGGCTTTCCAAGTCACTTCTTCGTCTGAAGTTGCAGCAAAGATTTTTTCAATTTTTGCAGTTAGAGCTTTTGATTTTGCAGCGTCTTTCATCCACAATTTGTCAAAGGCGCCAGCCATTGCTAAATTTTCAGCAATGTCGGTTGGCATTACGCGCGTTAAGCTTTGAATCAAATGCGCAAACTTTTGTAGCTTGCTGACGAAATCGTGCAAATCAGCGCCAGTTCTGTCTCCGGCTTTGGTTTTCAAAAGTGCGTTGGTTAAAGCATTTTCAATAATGTAGCTCTGCCAAGCTTGTTCGTTTTTCAAATAAACTTCGCTCGAACCTTTTTTCACTTTGTAAAGTGGCGGTTGTGCGATGTAGAGAAAGCCATATTCGATGAGCTTTGGCATGTGGCGAAAGAAGAAAGTCAAAAGCAGCGTGCGAATGTGCGAACCATCAACGTCCGCGTCGGCCATGATGATGATTTTGTGGTAGCGCACTTTTGAAGGATCAAAATCTTCAGCGCCGATGCCAGTTCCAAGAGCGGTAATCATTGTGCCAATTTCAACTGACGACAACATTTTGTCAAAACGCGCGCGCTCAACATTTAGAATTTTACCACGAATTGGTAGAATCGCTTGGTATTTACGGTTGCGACCACCTTTGGCTGAACCGCCCGCCGAGTTTCCTTCAACAATGAAAATTTCAGAAAGAGCTGGGTCTTTTTCTTGGCAGTCGGCCAATTTTCCTGGCAGGTTTGAAACTTCCAAAGAGGTTTTTCTGCGAGTTAATTCGCGCGCTTTTCTTGCTGCTTCGCGAGCTTGCGCTGCTTCAACCGCTTTGCCGACAATGATTTTTGCGTCACTTGGGCGCTCTTCAAACCATTGAGAAAGCTTGTCGTTCACACCAGATTCAACGAAAGTTCTAACTTCAGAAGAAACTAGTTTGTCTTTGGTTTGTGAAGAAAATTTTGGATCAGGAACTTTAACTGAGATTACGCAAGTGAGACCCTCGCGCACATCTTCACCAGTTAAAACGATTTTGTCTTTTTTGAAAAGTTTGTTATCAGATGCGTAATTGTTAATGGTGCGAGTAAGCGCCGAGCGAAGCCCCGCAAGGTGCGTGCCGCCGTCGCGTTGACGAATATTGTTGGTAAAACACAAAATATTTTCGTGGTAGCTGTCATTCCATTGCATTGAAACTTCCATGCTGATGCCACTGGTTTTGTCGGAGGCGATCACGCTTAAAGTTTGGTGCGCCGGGTTTTTGCTTTTGTCTAAGAATTTTACGTAAGCTTCAACACCACCTTGGTAGAATAAAATTGATTCTTTTGACTCTTCTTCGCGTAAATCGCGCAAGATAATTTTTACGCCCGAGTTAAGAAATGAAAGCTCGCGCAGACGTTGCTCAAGAGTTGAATAGCTGAATTCTAAAACGTTGTTAAAAGTTTGGGCCGATGGGTGGAAAGTTACTTGCGTACCTTTATTACCGTTAGCATCACCAATCATTTTAAGTGGCGAAACCGCATCCCCATGTTGGAAGCGCATGTTGTATTCTTTGCCGTCGCGCCAGATATTGAGTTCTAACCAGTCAGAAAGTGCGTTTACAACCGACACGCCAACACCGTGCAAACCGCCGGAAACTTTGTAAGAATTTTGATCGAATTTACCGCCGGCGTGAAGTTGGGTCATGATTACTTCAGCCGCTGAAACGCCCTCTTCTTTGTGAATGTCAACTGGAATACCGCGACCGTTATCTTTTACAGTAACTGAACCGTCAGCGTTTAGTGTAACGTTAACCGCGTCGCAATGCCCCGCCAAAGCTTCGTCAATGGCATTATCAACAACTTCGTAAACCATGTGGTGCAAACCAGAACCATCATCTGTATCGCCAATGTACATACCAGGGCGTTTACGAACTGCATCTAAGCCTTTTAAAACCTTGATTGAATCAGAAGAATATTCGGCAGTCACAGTGTGATCCATTATCTCTTCAACAGCAGGAGTATTGTCTTGTTTTTTAGCTGACATTTTTTGACGGTTTTTTGTTATTTTTGTAAGAAATGCGGAGGGCTCAAAAGCCGTGTTATTCGTGGCTTAAAAGCAGTCCAAGAAGATAAAAAGTTAAATCTAAAAAAGAAGGGAATTTTGTGAGGAAATTGGTGATTTTTTTACAGCTGAATTTCATCTTCTTTTTTAACCTGACCATTAGACACTGTTAGCTAATGACGGATCCTTAGTATCGACTTTTACGACCGCGTTAACTTCTGCTAAACTAGAATTTGGCAACTCTTTTCTAACACGATAATCACCATTTATTGCTTTCAGATATTCTGCATTACTAGGACCATCATATCCCTTACTGCACTTTAGATATTCTTGCGTTATTGCCTCTCGCTGAGCAAAAAGCGCTAATCGCGTTGGAGCCCCTTCAGCACAAGAAGAAAGAAAACGCGAACCACAATTATTGGTAATAAAACCTTTATCTGAAATAGAACTCTCCATGCCCATTCCAGACAGTTGTGACCCAAATAAACGAATAGTTCCTGGATTAATCGTGTAAGGCAAAATGCCATATGATGCCAAAACTTCTTCAGTAGTTGGAGATCCCACATTTTTTTTAACATAATCCACGGTAACTATCGCATATTGACTGCCGCGAAGTTGGCGAATTAGAGTTTTTAATTCTTTGTGATCTTTTTTTTCTCCCAATGATTCTTGGTTAAACTCGGTTGCTTTGTAAGGCATTCTCCAGTAAGACGCCGTTTCACAAGCGCTCTCTGCTGCGGTTGCACCAGTTGGAGGTTTATTGCTGATGTAAATATCACCAAATGCCTGCCTGATATTCTGATCTTGGTAATAAAATGCTAAGGACGCTCTGATTCTTATATCATCTTCAGGGCTAGAAAATTGATCGATGGTTTGTGCAATAATACCTTGCGGGTCAACAATTAAATCTGAATTTCTGCAAAAAAAATCAACCGTGCGGTCGCGCATTGCTATTGTCCTTGCGACCACCTCCTCAAAAGGCTCGTTTGCAGGATTAAATTTAAAGAAATCGTAAGGAAATTTATCTTCTAGCATGCGTAAATTTCTTTTTAGTAAGCCAACTTAATCACAATTTGATTATTTTTTTCACCCGATTCCACCATCAGTTTTTGCTCGTAGCTTTTGATGTAGCAAAGTGCATTTTGCTTATTTTCGCAGTAGTAAATCGAGCCTTGCAAAACGTAGTTTTTGCCGGCACTTAATTTCGGCAATTTCATTTCTTTGTCTTTGACAGCGTGCCAATCAAAATTGGCTAACAGATTGGCTTGATCGTCTTTTGCTAGCTCCAGCAAATTGACAAAACTTGGGCCTGCTTCATTGATTTTCCAACCGGCTTTTAGATCAATTTTTAAAAGAATTTCGGCGGCATCAACAACGTTAATATCTTCTGATTTTTGCAAGTTTGGCAAATATTGCAAAAAGCCTTCCTTCGGCAATTTCAAAGGTGGCATGACGTCGAGCAATTCAAAATTTAAAGTGCCACGATTAACAATTAAAATACGATTATTGTTTGAATCGGCGATGTAAAAATTATTTAAAACCGCAACAATTCCTTCTGGCTCATCAAAGGCGCCAAGGTTGGTGCCACGCCTTTTTGCGCCAGCCATGTCGTGAATTTGCATTGAGGCAAAATCATATTTACGAATTGAGTGATTGTAGCTGTCAGAAATGTAAGCGCCGGTATCGTCAACCAGCAAACCAAGCGGGTGCTGCATCAAAGCCTTATTTTTGTCGCCATTGACGCGACCATATTTTGTTAAATCGCCACCGATTAAAGTTTTAACTTCACCAGCCTCATCAAGAACACGTAAGGCCGAACTGGCTGCATCAACAAAGTAAAGCTTGCGACCAAAGACTGAGATGTCGGAAATTTGGGCTAGAGAATTTTCCGGATATTTTCCGTCAGATGTGCCTTCTGAGCCATTTCCAGCAAGCACTGAGATTGTTTGTTTTTTTAGATTGTAGGACAAAATTTGGTGGGTACCAGAATTGGCAATTACGATATTTTCGTGAGATCCTTGCGGGAAAAATTCAACGTCACTTGGAGACGCCAACTCAATATCTTTAGCCTCAGAAAGCCCTTTATCTTCAATAACATCACCTCTTAAGCCTGATCCCACAAGGGTCGTGACGCGCCCTTCTTTAAAATCAATTTCGCGCAAAGCGTTATTTCCCAAGTCGGCAACGTAAAGTTTTCCGCCGTAATAAATCATGCCGCGTGGAGCGTTGAAAGAGGCGACGTCGAAAGTTCCGTCTTCCAAACCTTTTTGACCTGAGCCAATTTTCACCACCATTTCACCAGAAAGCGAAGTGACCACGATGTTATTTTGACCACTGTTAGAAATGAAAAGCACCGGCAATTGGCGCGACTTGTAAGTGAAGTCGGCGGCGTATTCTAGCTTACTTGGAAAGCTTAAAACATTGCCAATCACGTCAAATTTTTCTAGCGACAAAGGCAGCGGATCGCGATTGAGTTGGAATTTATATTTTGAGATTAATTTTTTGATGTCGGCTTTGATTTTACCCACTTCATTTTCACCAACATAAGTTTCCTCCACATTTCCATGCGGATTAATCAGCATAAAAGTTGGTAGAGCACTTACTTCAAAACTATTCCAAATTTTCAGGTCTGAATCATTGATGACAGGATGACTAATGTCGTAGCGCAAAATTGCTTTTTTGATCGATTCTGGATCTTTGTCATTTTCAAATTTACCGGAATGAATCCCAATTACCGTAATCTTGCTACCATATTGCTCTTCTAATTTTTTTATTTCTGGCAAGGCTTGAATGCAGCTGACGCAAGAGTGAGTCCAAAAATCAAGTAGGATGATGCGGTTTTTAAAATCTGATATTTCTAAGGGGCGCGAGGTGTTGAACCATTTTGTGACTTCTTGCACTTCAAGTTTTTTTACGTCGGATGCGCCAAATGTTGCGGCAAAAAAGATGCTCGAAAAAAACGAAAAAATTCCCCAGAGCACAACTAAAACTGCAATGATGAAAAGCAGAAGGGACTTGTCTTTGTGATTTAATTTCATGGGGATTTTGGACTTATCTAAAGAGTGACTGCAAAAAAAATAGGGGAGCAATTTCGCTCCCCTACCTGTAACCAAACGGTTTAGCCGTTTTCGCCTCTGCGGGCTTTTTTCTTTCTAGCGATACTTTCTTCTGCTCTTCTTTTAACTTTCTCAGAAGGCTTTTCAAAAGCTTTTCTTCTTCTTGCTTCTTTGACCAAACCCTCTCTTTGGGTTTTCTTTCTAAAAGCACGAATCGCCATTTCTAAATTACCACGACCGTGAACTGTAACATCCATTGCAAATTACCCCCTTTTACTGCGCGCTTTGAATTGATTAAACTTATTTGGGCCTTACGAACCTAACGCGGCACAAGCCGCGCCCCGCTTTACGAGGAACATCTTAAACCTGCGGATCAATCCAAGAAATGTTGCCATCTCTTCTGTGATAAACCACGTTTACTCTTTTGTTATTTTTATTGATGAAGACTAGGGCCGGAAGATCCGCTAAGTCCATTTTCATGATCGCCTCTTCCACACTTAGCTCTTCGATGTTAGTAGTTTTTTCAGTAATCACATTTAGCGACTGATCCAATTGATCGGTTTCTTCATGCTCCATTTCTTCAAAAACATCGTAGGCAACTGGCGGAAGAATATATTTCATCGCATCCAACGCTTTATAGTTTGGTTCAACTGATTTTAAACCGCCACCAGTTCTGCGATAATTTTTAATTCTTCTTTTGTAGCGACGCATTTGTTTGGTCGCTTTTTCGCAAGCCTCAACGAAACAAGCGTAAACGTCTCCAGCCTCAGCGTCACTTTTAACCGCGATACCACCTTTCATGCCTTCATTCACCGTGATCACAGCTTTAAACATGTGACCGTGAGTATTTTTAGAAAAATGCACTTCGGCGTTAATTGTCGTGTCAAAATACTTAGTTACCGCTTTTTCTAAATGCTCTTCAACAAATTGCGTCAAGGCTTGACCTACATCCATGCCTGCACCGATTACTCTGATTTGCATAATTTTGTAAAATTAGGGTTAAGAAATTTGACCCATGACGTATTGGAGGATCCCGCCAAGTTTGAAATATTCCACTTCGTTACTAGTATCAATACCGCAGAGTAAAGTAATTTCTTGTTTAGAGCCATCTGCTTTTGTTACTAAGCACTTAATGTCTTGTCTTGGTTTGATGCTAGGAGTGATGCCTAGAATATCAATCACTTCATCCCCAACTAACCCAAGAGTTTTACGACTTTCGCCCGCTTTGAAAATCAAAGGCAAAACGCCCATGCCAATCAAATTTGAACGATGAATTCTCTCAAAGCTTTCTGCAATTACAGCCTTAACTCCGAGCAAAAATGTTCCTTTAGCAGCCCAATCACGAGAGGATCCGGTGCCATATTCTTTACCAGCAAAAATTACCAGCGGGGTATTTTTTTCTTTGTGAAACATCGCGGCATCGTAAATTGAAACCACTTCGTTTTTTTCAAAAATTTTGGTAAATCCACCTTCTTTAACGCCGCCCAGAATTTCGTTTTTGATTCTGATATTTGCGAAAGTTCCGCGCATCATTACTTCGTGGTTACCGCGTCTAGCACCGTAAGAATTGAAGTCAGCCTTAGCCACGCCTTTCTGCGCCAAATAAGCCGCTGCTGGAGAAGTTGCTGAGATATTGCCTGCCGGCGAAATGTGGTCAGTCGTAATTGAATCAGCAAAAATCGCCAAAATTTTTGCCGCTTTAATTGCCACCGCATTATCGCGATTTAGATCATCAAAAAAGTTTGGTAGTCGAATGTATGTACTATCTTGATTCCAACTGTAAGTGTCGGATTTGCTCACTTGGATTTTTTTCCAAGCCTCATCTCCAGAAAATAAATCAGCATATTTTTTAGCAAAAATTTCGCGAGTCACAAAAGCATTAGTCGCAGCGTCAATTTCTGCTTTGCTTGGCCACAAGTCTTTTAAGAAAACTTTTTGACCATCAAAACCAACGCCAATCGAGTCAGTAGTTAAATTAGTTTTCAAAGTTCCGGTAAGGGCATAAGCCACAACAAGTGGCGGAGAAGCTAGATAATTAGCTTTCACCAAAGGATGAACCCGACCTTCAAAATTGCGGTTTCCAGAAATCACTGAACCCACCACCATATTTTTCGACTTAATGACTTCTTCGATTTGTGGATGCAAAGGCCCTGAATTTCCAATGCAAGTAGTGCAGCCGTAGCCCACAATGTTGAAGCCAAGTTGGTCGAGATATTTTTGCAAACCAGAATTTGCCAAATATTCGCTCACAACTTGCGAACCAGGAGCCAGTGAAGTTTTAACGTGACCCTTAACCTTCAAACCTTTTTCAACCGCTTTTTTGGCAAGCAATCCCGCCGCAATTAAAACCGATGGATTTGAAGTATTGGTGCAAGAAGTAATCGCCGCAATCACCACGTCACCCTCGCTTAAATCTGTGTTTAATTCTGGAATTAGAATTTTGCTTTCATTGGTGCTGGCTAATTCTTTTTTTAGAGCCGCGAAAGATTCTGCAACCCCACCAAGCACCACTCGATCTTGTGGTCTTTTTGGTCCTGCCAAACTGGCTTCAATTGTTGAAATATCTAACTCAATCACATCGCCAAATTCTGGTTCTGCGTCGTGATTTTGCACAAACATTCCTTGCGCTTTGGCGTAGGCTTCAACTAGTGCAATTGTTTCCGGATCGCGCGCCGTTAAGTTCAAATAGTCCAAGGTGATTTGGTCGATTGGAAAAATCCCGCAAGTCGCGCCATATTCTGGCGCCATGTTGGCGATTGTGGCGCGATCAGCCAAAGAAAGCGAAGAAAGTGCGGGGCCAAAAAATTCAACAAATTTTCCAACCACACCTTTTTTACGCAAAATTTGCGTCACGGTCAAAACCATGTCAGTTGCGGTAATTCCTTCTTTCAATTTGCCACTAAGTTTAAAGCCAATTACTTCGGGAATTAGCATTGAGATTGGCTGGCCCAACATTGCCGCTTCCGCTTCAATTCCACCAACACCCCAGCCCAAAACTGAAAGTCCGTTAATCATTGTGGTGTGGCTGTCGGTGCCAACAACCGTGTCTGGATAGGCAAAAAGCTCGCCGTTAATTTCACGGCTCCAAACCACGCGCGCCAAATTTTCTAAATTTACTTGGTGGCAAATACCGGTTCCAGGTGGCACGGCGCGAAAATTATCGAATGAACTTTGTGCCCATTTTAAAAATTCGTAACGCTCAAAATTACGCTCAAATTCTAGATCGACGTTTTTTTGTAGCGAGCTTTTGTCACCCGCAAAATCAACTTGCACCGAATGGTCAATTACCAAGTCAACCGGAACCAATGGGTTAATTTTTTTCGGGTCTTTACCCATTTTTGCAACTGCATCACGCATGGTTGCCAAGTCAACAACTGCAGGAACTCCGGTGAAATCTTGCATCAAAACACGTGCCGGAGAAAAAGCGATTTCGATTCTTTTTTCGGGGTTTTTTACTGAGTCAATAATTGCTGAAATATGCTCTTCTTTAACCACATCGCCGTCGAAATTTCTAACTAAATTTTCGAGCAAAACTTTTAAGCTAAATGGCAATTTTGAAATATCGCGGCCAACTTTTTTCGCCGCATCTTGCAGTGAAAAAATCGTGTAATTTTTATTAGCAACTTTGAGAGAAGATTTTGGCGTAAATGAATTTGTCATAAATTTTATTTTTAGTGTGCGGTATTAGAAACGACCCAATTTGGATTTGGCGACGTGACATCTTTTCTAAAAGTCCAGACGTCACTTAACTCACTAATTTCATCTTTTTTACCTTCAACTATTTGGTCGTTTTTATCTGAGATATAATTGATTTGCTTCGAGGTAAATTTGATCACAACTGACGCCATGTCACCCATAAGTGCCGCTGACAGAATCTCGGTTTTTTCAATAGCAATTAAGTTAGTCACAAGAGTTTGTTCTTGCGATCTTCTGGCGTTAATTGCGCCTTCGAAACCTTTGTAAATATTATCAGCAAGCAGCGTTTTTAAAGTTTCAACATCAGCCGCAGAAAAAGCCTTAATAATCATCTCAAAAGCCGACTTGGCGCCATTTACAAAAAACTCAGCAGGTAGATTGCAGCGACGTAAAATGTTGGAAAGATTTTCTCTGGTTGCGACATCGAGGGGGGCAAGAATTTTTTCTTCTGACTGAGTTTGTTCGGCAGATATTTCGGTAATTTTCTGAATGATTTGGCCTTTAATGGCGGCGATTTCTTCTCTTCTTTGAGCTACTTTTGCTTCGATTTGTTTTTTCTCCTCTTCATCGACTTTGCCAAGCTGCTTGTTCAGCTTCAAAAAAATAAAAAACGCGACTGCGGCAAAAAAGAGAATATCCATTAAGGGAGAAATATTTGAATAGTCCGCTTTCGCTCTTACTAACGCTACCTACTTATGAATCCTAACGAATTCATTGCGCTGTAGCGTAAGCGAAAGCGAATGGGGCAAGCGACGGGGATCGAACCCGCGACCTCTAGAACCACAACCTAGCGCTCTAACCAACTGAGCTACGCCTGCCATAAAAAAAGCCCTTCAAAACAAATTCGAATACTCGAAGGGCACGGCGCAGGAAGTTAGGTAGGCAAGTGGTTTTGTCAAGAAGGTAGAAAGTAAAATTTGTTTTTCCCCTATTCGCTTCGCAATCTCCATCTGCTACACCTCTTTCTTCTAATTTTTCTTCATCTCTTCCATTCTACTTGCCTTTTGCAAGACTTTCTCTGCCTCCATCATTTCTTCTGGGGTCGGGCTCCTCGTGCCACATCGCATAAATCTGCTAACCATCAAATATCCTCGATAAGTATTGCCATCTTTTGTATTCATAGCTTTAAGCAACTCAGAAACTTCAATCCAGTACCACGGATTTTTATGTAGCGCCACATCCAAAACCAACACTGAATCCGTTTCTTCGTCATAAGCAGCTAGGGGCGAAATATGACCTCGCGTCTCTTTTCCCAGAACCTTTCCATCAAAATTTACCACCACAAACTCTTCCCGCTCCGCCAAGATTCTTTTTAAAACCTCGCGAAACTCTTCGCCAAATTTCACATCATTTTTTTGGGCAAATGACGGCCAAGCTCCTAAACCGTGAATACTCAGCATCTTAGCAAAATCACCCAGACTCAAACCCGCATCATAAGTTTTTCTATCTGGCAAAGTCTCTTTATTTTCAACGATCGCACGCTTTTTTACTTTTTCAGTTGCTTGGTTAAAAAATCCTTTCTGCGTGTAAAGATGATACTCGGCAATCGTACCATCCGACTTTACAACCTCACCTTCTTTTTGACTTGAAATATCACCGTAATCTAGCGCATTACGAATCATTGTTCCCGTCGCAATACTACAAAATAGAGGATTTTCTTGGGGTTGGTAAAAATTAACTAACTGGTAAAAATCATTTTTAAACTGACTTCTCTCGAGTCTTTTTAGTCCCTCGGGACTATTCCATTTTTGGGCTTGCGAATTTTCACCCGCGGCAAAAACTACATTTGAGATCAATAAAAAAAATACAAAAAATCTTTTCGACATAATGACTGAGGCCTTGGAAATAAAAGATAAATGCGACTCTGAGACAATCGCCTTGGTTGAAAAATTTTTACGCTTTCTTGCCGTAGAAAAGAAATATTCGCCACACACTCTCAGCGCTTACCGCACCGATATTTTTTACTTTTTTGATTTTCTTTTCAAAGTCAAAGCAAAAACCCTCGACAAAAATGCTCTGGAAAATTTAACGATTCACGATTTCAGAAAATGGCTTTCCGAAAGATTGCCAAATCACGTCAATGCCTCCAACGCCAGAGCACTTGCGTCTCTTCGCTCAATGTTTCGATTTTTCAATCAAAATGGTCTGATTTTCAACCAAGAAATCAGCAAAATAAAAACACCAAAAATTCCCAAACCCGTACCAAAATCAGTTGACCAAATCGACATTGAAAAAATTTTCGCTGAAATTTTAAAAATGCGCAAAACCATCTGGCAAGCCAAGCGCGACATTGCGCTTCTAACTTTAATTTACGGCTGCG
Source organism: Rickettsiales bacterium (assembly GCA_947442475.1). GTDB lineage: Bacteria > Pseudomonadota > Alphaproteobacteria > Rickettsiales > UBA1997 > UBA2645. The sequence goes on along the minus strand of CANEVP010000046.1, from coordinate 613 downwards.
GACTCCGTATTTCTGAAGCGCTTGCCGTCAACAAAAAAAGTTTAGAAAATTCGCAAACATTAATCGTCACGGGCAAAGGCAAAAAGCAACGAATGGTTCCGCTTCTGGCAATTGTTAAAAAACGCATTGAAGAATATTTGGCGATTGTGCCTTTTAAAATAAATTTGGATCAGCCGATTTTTTTAACCCCCAAAGGCAAACCTTACAGGCGCATTGATTTTGCCACTTTCATTCAAAAAATTCGCCGCAATTTAAACCTTGCTGAAACCATCACACCACACGCTTTTCGCCATTCTTTTGCCACCCATCTTTTAGAAGCTGGAGGCGATTTGCGCAGGATCCAAGAGCTTCTGGGCCACGAAAGCCTTTCAACAACGCAGCGCTACACTAAAATTGACAAGGTGAGATTGCTCAGTGTTTACGAGAAGTTTTCTAAGCGATAGCAGGTTTTTGCAAGATCCATCGCTGCGCTAAAAATAATAGTTTTCTAAAATATTTACCTAGCTTTCCCGCCAGCTCTATTGGCCTCATTTCTTTCCACATCTTCTTCACGGTAATCAGACTCTTTTGGATGAACTGCGCTGTGCTTTTGGCCAGTGCGATTAAGAAACCT
>CANEVP010000045.1 GCA_947442475.1 Rickettsiales bacterium | reverse complement strand
GATGCACCTCATGCGGATATCGTTTTGCCATAACTGGCAATCACCAGAAAAACTATCTAAAGGCTTACCATTATTGGCTCTTTGACCGCAGAACAATTTCAGAGATTTGTGCCAATCTCGATGTTTCTCATCCAAAGTTACTAAAAGAATTTGATAAGCTTAATGCCTCTGAAGGCTTGCAGGATAATGTTTTGAACGATTTTACAAAAACAATAAATCTGCAAATTGATGCAACTTTTTTTGGACAAGAATATGGCTTTTTAGTTTTTCATGATTGCCAAAAAGTGATCTATTTCAAAGAGATCAAAACCGAATCAGTAAAACATTTCCGTGAAGGAATAATTGCTCTTAAAGCTGCCAATTACCGCATTCTAAGCATTGCGATTGATGGCAGAAGGGGTTACATAAACAACATCAGAAAGCTACTTGGATTTATTGCAACCACGCCACTATCAATCAAAGCTTTCACCACTAGGTCGAAACCTTTGGATGCCGCATTCACAAGAGCAGACTTTCCGAAAGCATTAAAATCACTTAGATTTCTTACTCGCTGCGCCAAAATTTTTACAATCTCAACATCACCACGACAAGCCGCCGCAATTAGTGGCGTTGAGCCAAAACCATCTTTTTCATCCGCAGAAGCTCCCGCAGCTAGCAAACTATTTACCTGATTTAAATCACCTTAAATCACCTCTCAAAGCAGCTGTGACTAATGGACTTTGAAAAGCATGCAATTCTTCTGTTTCGATAAAATTTGAACCAGAATCCAACTCGTCAAAATCAAAACCTAATCCCTCAAACAAATCATCTTCTTGCCCTGCTCTTTTTTTCATTTTTTCCTAAATTTTAATCAAAAAAACTCTCTCTAGGGTTGTGATTTTTGCACCGTTATTTTTTGTAAATAAAGCATTTATTAGACGCTTCTGCAGCTGCAACGAGACTATTATTTAAGGTTTATTGCTGACTTTTTTGAAAGAGAAATTTTATAAATTTAGATTTTTTTAAAACAGCTCAGCCAATCCGCGATCAAGCAGAATTTGGTTTAAATAAGTTCCGGTGTCCGCAACTTTTTGCGGATCTTTTTCTTTTTTTGCTTCGTCAAAAAACACGTCAGCAATGTAACGCCCGTAAATGTCGGTTTTGTTAGTTTTGATTATTAAAAATAGAGCATTTTCTAAAATTTTTTTTAAACCCTCAGTTGCTTGCGCCCCACCAAAGGCACCCGTTTCGGCGGCGGCAATTTTTCCTAAGCGCAAAATTTCTCGGTGGTAAATTTTAAACCCCAAGTCGAGCGTCACGTGAATAGTGTCGCCGTCAACCACGCGCTCCAAGCGCGCTTTGTAGGTATGGCGTTGGTGCAGATTAGCGTCAGATTTTTTCAAAGAAAAAGCGGCGCCTTTTTTGACCGATTCGATTAGCCCCGCCGGCAATTTAGTTTTGACTTCGGTGAAAATATTGAAGCCGCAATCCACCAAATTTCCACCCTCTTGCGCCACCAAATCGTAGGTGAAAAGCCGACCGCGCTGAAAAGTTAGTTTTTTGGCAACAGTAGTTTTTTTGACTCGCGGCTTGGTGCCAAAGATTTCTTTTTGCAGCTCGTTAGAGCCCAGCTCGTTTTCCACCGCTAAGTCTTCCAAATATTTTCGCGTCTCTTCGCTTTTGACAGAAGCTAAATTTCGGTAGTGACTCCAGCTCAAATCTTTTTCGCTTGCCGGCAAAGTTGGGTAGGCTTTGTAAAAGCTGCGCATTTGGTACAACGCACGCTCTTTTATTGTGGTGTCTTTTGCTAGCTGGTTGAGAAGTTTTTTTCCGTACTGCGCCCGCTTATTTTCAAGCAAATGTTGGTCAATTATTTTGCCGATTTGCCAACTCATTAAAACTTTTTGCCGGTTCACCGATTGAACAATATTTTTCTCAGTTTCTTGAACGGTTTTTTGAACTTGAGCCAAAAGTTTTTCGTAGTCATTTAATGTGATTTCCATTTTTTGGATACCTGATTTTGCTGGTTAAAAGTTAATTTTGTACCTAGGTACAAAATTCAGTTTCTCACTAAATTTAGGCAAGTGCGTTGGTTGATTTTTTCGCCGCTCTTGCAGTAATTCTTTGGACAAAAAAGCCAGATTGGCTTTGTAGGGATCTTGAAATTCTCGTCCTTCAGCGTCAGGTGCTAATTGAAACAACTCGAGAGCATCCTGCTCTGATTGTAGCAATTTGCGACTTAACATCGACTGACCTCTTTGGTAAAAAATCACATCGGAGACACAATCTTGTTAATTTTGCCAATTCAAAATGGCACGGCTTTTTGACAAAGCGAATGGTTGACAAACCGAACCTCGCCAATATTTTGCCCCGCCTCTTCCCTCTCCTTTCAACAAACAACCAACAAAAACATGAAAGTTTACTACGACCGCGACGCTGATTTGAGCATTATTAAATCAAAAAAAGTTGCAGTGATTGGCTACGGTTCACAAGCCCACGCTCACGCACAAAACCTTAGAGACTCAGGTGTTGCTGAAGTTAAAATCGCTCTTCGCGAAGGTTCAGCTTCAATTTTAAAGGCCCAAAATGCTGGCTTCGAAGTTTTAACTAACTCAGCTGCAGCTGCTTGGGCAGATGTTGTAATGATTCTTACTCCAGACGAATTACAAGCCGAAATGTACGCTAAAGATTTGCACGACAACATGAAACAAGGCGCCACTCTTGCTTTCGCACACGGTCTTAACATTCACTTCAAACTAATTAAACCACGTGAAGATTTAGACGTGGTAATGATTGCGCCAAAAGGCCCAGGACACACAGTTCGCGGCGAATACGTGAAAGGCGGCGGAGTTCCTTGTCTAGTTGCAGTAGCACAAGATAAATCAGGCAATGCGCTTAAAACCGCACTTTCTTACGCCTCAGCTGTTGGTGGCGGAAGATCTGGAATCATTGAAACTGATTTCAAAGAAGAATGCGAAACTGATTTATTCGGTGAACAAGCTGTTCTTTGTGGCGGTGTTACTGCTTTGATTCAAGCTGGTTTCGAAACTTTGACTGAAGCTGGATACGCTCCAGAAATGGCTTATTTTGAGTGCCTTCACGAAATGAAATTGATCGTTGATCTTCTTTACGAAGGTGGCATTGCCAACATGCGTTACTCAATCTCAAACACTGCTGAATACGGCGACGTTACTCGCGGCCCACGTGTTGTAACTGCCGAAACTAAAGCTGAGATGAAAAGAATTTTAGGAGAAATCCAATCCGGAAAATTCGTTGAAGAATTTATGGCTGAGCACAAATCAGGAAATAAAAACTTCGATGCTTTGCGCGCCAAAGGAAAAACCCACCCAATTGAAGCAACCGGCGAAAAACTTCGCGCCATGATGCCTTGGATTGGCAAGAATAAATTGGTTAACAAAGCGGCTAACTAAAAGCTTTAAAAAAGCCCGTCTAAATAAAATTTAGTCGGGCTTTTTTTGTCAAATTTGTGAATATTCCAACTCCAAAATTATCCCCTATTTGTTGATGACATTCTTTGCTTTCTTTGGCTCTATTAAGCACCGTAACTCTTAAGCAAATCTCCGATATGAACAAAATATTTTTCTCATAAAAAACCCGCCTCAACCTCCTTGACTCTTCCACCTCCAAAAACATCTTCCAAACTTTAGCCCCTCAATCATTTAAGAACTTCCCAATGCTTTCAAAAAAACGCCATTTCCGCGCTTTCTCCCTAATTGAAGTTTCTGTCGCTCTAATCATTGTCGGCATCTTCATCGCTGGCATCTTTGCTTCTAACGCTTTCATTACCAAGGCGAGAATCGCTGCTGCTCAAACCCTAACTCTCTCGGCTACCATTCGAGATGTTAAAGACAACGCTCTTTGGCTAGAAACCAGCGCACTCGATAGTTTTACTGGCTCTGAGGCTAGTGAAGGCAATGCTCTCACCACTTGGTACGAGCAAAGAAGCGCCACTAATAAAGTGACTTTAACGGCCGTCGACGGCGGCCCAACCTACTCCAACACCATCAACCGCGTTCACGCAGTTAAGTTTGCGGGTGCTGGCTACTTCAACCTTTGACGGCAGCTTTTTAAACAACACTGACTACACAATTGCCATCTTAGAGCCTGTCCTAATTTGAGGCTAAAAAAGACTTAGGACAGGCTCTTAGAAAAAAGAGAAGCCTCAGGCGGCAACAATTATTTTTTTGGTGACAGCTCAGTTGCAACAACCAACCAAAACCTACTTTTAGGCTACAGTGCCGACGGACAAATCACCCACAGCCAAGGAGGATCTAGCTTTTATTCTGCGCTAGTTAGCGACTATTCTTCTTCATCTGACAATCCACGATTTTTCACTTTCACTCACAGCGGCACTGCAAATTATTCTTGTAGCGATGTAACTTTGACGGCGGCGGCTTGTGGTTGCGACATGGTAAATGGTTATGCGCTGTCGGGTGGGATTTGCGCTTTGAAAGCCACTTATTCTGGTGGAATAGAAACAACAATTGGCAGCAATAAACTGCATGCGTTTAACTCTTCTGGGACTCTCACTTGCAATGGCACAATTAATGGAGCGAAAGTTCTTGTTGTTGCTGGCGGTGGCGCTTCAATATCTGGTGGCCCAAGTGCTGGTATCGCTGGTCAAGGATTTTCTGGTGGAGACACGAGTGATCGAAATAATCTAGGTGGAGGTGGAGGTGGAAGCTCTGGTGGCCTTGGTAGCGCTGGAAAGGATGGCAATGGCGGCGCTGGATTTAGTGGAGATCTTGCTGGATTATTTGCTGGCGGCGACGGTGGCTCTGGGATAGTTATTGTGCGATATTAGAGCTAGAAATGAGAGTCTGTTAGGAAATGATTTCAAAAAACAAGTTTGGAATTAACCTCTCCTTGACTTCGACTTCGCTTAAAAATTACGATCCAAACAAATCTTAACCAATCCCCAAAAAATGTCCGACAACCTATCAATCCTAATTCTCGCTGCTGGCAAAGGCACGCGGATGAAATCTGATTTGCCAAAAGTAATGCACAAAGTGGCCAATCGCGAGATGTTGAATTTGGTAATTGACGAGGCCAAAACCCTAAATCCAAAAAATATTACGATTGTCGTTTCGGAAGAAATGCAAAATTTCCAAGCCAAAATTATTGCAGCACACCCCACAACAAAAATTTCTTTCACTTTACAAAAAGAGCGCAAAGGCACAGCTCACGCGGTTTCAACCGGACTCGAAAATCTCGATCTCGGCGAAAAACTTTTAATTCTCTACGGCGACACGCCACTTACTTCGCGCGTTACTTTGCAAAAAATGGTCGAAAAACTTGAGCAATTTTCTCTGTGTATTTTGGGTTTTGAAGAATACAGCGAAAACGCCTACGGCCGCCTAGTTGTTGATTTGGAAGGACATCTCGAAAAAATTGTTGAGTTCAAAGACGCCACCGAAGAAGAAAAAAGAATCTCACTTTGCAATTCTGGCGTTGTGGCAGTTGACGGCAAGCAGATCAAAAAACTTTTAGCTCAAGTTAAAAACGAAAATGCCCCACAAGAATTTTACCTCACTGACATTGTCGGCATTGCAGGCGAAATGGGCCTCAAACGCACATTTTTAAAAACCACCATTGAAGAAGTTTTGGGTGTAAATTCGCGCTTCGAACTCGCCAAAGTTGAAGAAATAAAACAAAATCAAATCCGCCGCAAAATGCTTGATGACGGCGTGACAATGCCTGATCCAACTTCGGTTTACTTTTCTTTCGACACTAAAATTGCTAATGACGTGGTAGTTGCGCCGCAGGTATTTTTTGGGCCAAAAGTTGTAATACAAAAAAATGTTGAGATTAAATCTTTCTGCCACATCGAAGGGGCTGAAATCTCGTCTGGCGCGGTTGTTGGGCCTTTTGCCAGAATTCGTCCTGAAACAATAATTGACGAAAATGTGCGCATTGGAAATTTCGTTGAAGTCAAAAAATCGCACTTAAAAAATGGCGCTAAAGTTAATCACCTAAGCTACATTGGCGACTCTGAAATTGGTGAGGAAAGCAATATTGGCGCAGGCACAATCACTTGTAATTACGACGGCTTTAACAAATCAAAAACCAAAATCGGCAAAAATGTTTTTGTCGGCTCCAACTCGGCGTTAGTTGCACCACTTGAAATTGCCGACGGCGCAGTGATTGGCGCAGGAAGCGTGATTACGAAAAATGTTGAGCAAGATGATTTGGCTATGGCCAGAGCTAAGCAGATTGCGCTTCCTAAAGGTGGAAAGAAATTTCGCGAGACTAAATCTGCGGGGAAAAATGAATAAAAAAAATTTCAACAAAGGCATTGTCACCCTGAGTCTGTCGAAGGGTGATTCAAGCCCATGCCTCGAATCACCCTTCGACAGGCTCAGGGTGACAATGCCTTTGTTATTCGCGCTAACAGCTATTTTATTTTTTGAACTCACCGCCCCCGCCCACGCCTCGCGCGCCATTACCGAAGTCAACTACTTCGCTTCGCTTCGCGCTGCTGAAACCAACGTGCGTGCTGGCCCGGGCCAAAACTACCCAATCAAATTCACCTTCAAATTACGCGGCCTTCCGGTTCGAGTAATCAACGAATATGACAATTGGAACGAGATTGAAGATTTTGACGGTCAAACCGGCTGGGTCACTCAAAGTTTGCTCACCAAAAAGCGTACCTTAATGGTTCGCACCACAAAAACTTTCATTAACATGCACAGCAAAAATAACGAAAAATCGCGGATTATTTTTCGCTTAGAAAATAACGTGATTGGCGATTATTTGAAATGCCTTGACGATTGGTGCGGCATCAAGGTTAACAACAAAAAAGGCTGGGTACCGAAGGGCGAATTATTTGGTGCAGACGAAGAAGAATCTGCTGCAAAAAGATAGTTTATTTACAATTACCCTTTGGACTATTCTCTGACGAATTTATCAGCGCTGGGGCTTCTGCTCTTTTCCGATCTTGTTGAATCGTGCTTTTAATTCGGGCAGATACTATGGGAGTTGGATTTTTTATTCTATGCACTAAAGCGTTAACCTTAGAAATAGCTTCAATGCGATCCTTATCTGCCTCTAACTTATTAATTTCAGCATTAATTTCAGAGGTCACCGCTTCCTGCTTAGCAATTAACAACTCAGGCGTTGTTTTTGCATCAGCATCTTTGAAGTGAAAAGCTACACTTCTTCTTCTCATTTAACCTCATTTAAATTTCATTCTTTTGGGATACCGACCTTAAACAAAGCAAAAATCACTACTTGGTTTTTTCTTCTTTTCTTGGATCTAGGTAGATCAAGATTGGAGCGGAGATGTAAATTGAAGAGTAAGTTCCAATCACAATTCCGACAAAAGCTGAGAGGCTAAAACTAAACAAAGCTTCACCGCCGTAAAGAATTAGCGCTAGCAGCGAAACTAGTGTCACGCTTGAGGTTAGAACAGTTCTGCTCAAGGTTGAATTGGTGCTAGAATTAATCAATTCTGCCAAATCCATTTTTTTGTGACGACGTAAATTTTCGCGAATGCGATCGTAAATCACCACTGAGTCATTGATCGAATAGCCAATAATGGTAAGGATTGATGCAATTGAAGTTAGATTAAATTCAAGGCCGCTAAGTGAGAAAAATCCTAGCGTTAAAACGGCGTCGTGAATCAAAGCAAAAATACCACCCAAACCGAACTGCCAATCAAAGCGAATCCAGATGTAGATCATGATGAAAGCAAACGACATGAAAAGCGCCATGAAGCCTTTTTTTATAAGCTCTGAACCAACTTGCGGGCCAACGTAATCAATTTTGCGATATTCGACATTAGAAAAATTAGAACCCAAAATTTCTTGAATTTTTTTCACCACCACCGATTGCTCTTCGTCAGTTTTTGCCACGCGAATTAGCAAATCTTTTTGATCAACATTTTGAATTTGCACATCTTTAATGTCTGCCGTGATCAGGTCACGCACCTTAGAAACATCAACATTTTCTTCCATTCTCGCTTCAATCAAAATGCCACCAGCAAAATCGATTCCGAAATTTAAACCTTTGGTAAAAACCAAAACCAATGAACCAACAATACAAATCACCGACATGTAAAGCGCCAACTTATGCACTTTCATGAAATTGATTTTGGTGTGACTAAGTGAGGAGCGGATAAAGGAAAGCATGGAGAAGAGAAAAAAATAAAAACCCCTCAACTCACAAACTCTTTTTTGACGAAGAAGTAAGAAGTTGAGGGGTCAAGAATTTAGTAATTACTTAGCTTTAATTTTACGAATTGCTGAAGCGATTCTGGTCAATTTTCTGGACGCAGTGTTTAACTTGTAAACTTTTTTAGTAACGCCGCGCATTATTTCTGGCTCTAATGCTTTGAAGGCTTCGCGTGCTTTTGGCTCATCGCTTGCTTTGATCGCATCTTCAACTTTTCTAACGAAAGTTTTGATTCTGCTTTTTCTTGCAGTGTTAACTAAATTTTTTGCAATGCTGCCGCTAAGCGCTTTCTTCGCTGATTTGGTATTAGCCATTTTTTTGTTAATTTATTTGGTAAGTGAAAATGAAGGTCGCGGAAAATATGAAGGAGATCGAATTTAGCAACGGTTTTCTTGAGTGGTTTTAAAACACACTCTTAGTCACACCGAGCCCGTCAAAGTTTGACGGCAAGCAATGAAGTTACGAAATAACTTTAACCCCACCCATGTAGGCAACCAAAACTTCCGGCACAGTAATCGAACCATCTTCATTTTGATAATTTTCTAAAATCGCAACCAAAGTGCGACCAACCGCCAAAGCTGAGCCATTCAAAGTATGTACAAAATTACTTTTGCCATCTTTGTTTTTAAATTTAATCGCACCTCGCCTAGCTTGAAAATCGCCGCAATTTGAGCAACTAGAAATCTCGCGATATTTTGCCTGACTTGGCAACCAAACTTCCAAATCGTAAGTTTTTTGCGCACAAAATCCCATGTCACCCGTGCAAAGCAAAATCTTGCGGAAAGGCAATTCTAAACGGCGCAAGATCTCGCAAGAAACATTAGTCATTCTTTCATGTTCGGCTTCAGATGCTTCAGGCGTCGTAATTGAAACCAATTCTACTTTTTTAAATTGGTGCTGACGAATCAAACCTTTTGTATCTTTTCCGGCAGATCCTGCTTCACGACGAAAGCATGGTGTGTAAGCTGTAAAACGAATTGGCAATTCACTTTCTTGCAAAGTTTTTTTGGCAACTAAATTAACCAACGAAACTTCGGCAGTTGGAATTAACCAGTAACCATCCGACGTTGAAAAAGCCTCTTCTGAAAATTTCGGCAATTGTCCAGAAAAACGCATCGCGTCAGATTTCACCAAATTTGGTGGCGAAACTTCGGTGTAATTATTTTCAAGCGCCACATCCAACATAAAATTAGAAAGCGCGCGCTCCATACGAGCCAAGCCTCCAGACAGAGTTGAAAAACGCGCACCTGACATCAAAGCTGATTGGTCGAAGTCGAGCATTTTTAAATTTTCACCAAGTTGATCGTGAGCTTTTGGTAAAAATTTAAAATTTTTAATTTCTCCAAATCTTTCTATTTCCACGTTGTCATCTTCATCATTTCCTACGGGAGTGGTTTCATGAGGAATATTAGGAATCGAAGCAAGAATTTCATTCAGCTTCTCATCAATAGAGAAATCATTTTCCGCTGCACTGAGCTCAATATTTACTTTTTTAGACTCTCCTCTAAGTCTTTCCTCTTCTTTTATTACAGCGTCCCTTCGAGATCCCGATGCTGATCCAACAACAGAATTTTCTACAATGCACACATCTTTATTCGTGTGGATTCCTGACTGTATATTTTTCATACTAAGCGCAAGTTGAGTCGCAGTTGGCGCTCTTTTTATTTCAGCAATATCTTGCGCAAACTTATTTCTTTTCATTTGTAATTCTTGAATCAACGCCGTTTTTTTTCTTTTTTCTTCATCAAAAGCCAAAAGCTCTAACGCCCTAGTTTCATTGGCGCGCGCAATCATTGCCGCGTCGAATTTTTCTGGATTCTCGCGGATCCACTTAATGTCTAACATTGTTTAATTGATTTAAGGTAGAGGTAGGATTAAAAATTTTTTTCACTCTCTTTCCTTAAGCAAAAAATTTCAACGATGAAACTTAACGCCCTCACACTTTCGCAAAAATTAATTCAAATTCCGTCTTACAGTGGCGTGAATTTTGAAGTGATTGAATTTCTTGGAGATTACTTAAAAAACTTAGGCTTTGCTTGTGATTTTTTAGAGTATGAAGGCTCTGATTCTTACAAGGTGAATAATTTACACGCGGTTTTTAATCCGAAAAATTCGCAGCGCGTTTTGTATTTTGCCGGTCACACCGACGTAGTTAACGAAGGCAACAAAGACTCGTGGAGCCACGACCCATTTGCCGCTACAGTAATTGACGGAAAACTTTTTGGACGTGGCGCGGTTGACATGAAATGTGCAATTGCCTGTTTCGTTTCGGCAGCAGAAGAATTTTTAAATCAGACAAATCCAGATTTTGGAATTGGTTTTTTAATCACCAATGACGAAGAAGCCGACGGCGTTAACGGCACTAAAAAAGTTTTGGAATGGATGGAAAAAAGCAGCAAAAAAATTTCGCATTGTTTGGTTGGCGAACCGACCAATACTGAAAAATTTGGCGAAATGATTAAGGTGGGGCGCCGCGGTTCAATTGGCTTTAAAGTGAAAGTCATCGGCAAACAGGGACATGTAGCCTACCCTGACATTGCGCTAAATCCGATTACGATTTTGATTACTCTTTTGAAAATTTTGAAAGATCACAAACTTGATACGGGCACCAAATTTTTTGACGCGAGCAATTTAGAAATCACTTCAATCTCTTCGCAAAATTTAGGCGGCAATGTCATTCCAAATGAAGCAGAAGCTGCGTTTAACGTGCGTTTCAACGATTTGCACACCTCTGAGTCAATTATTGATTTGGTAAAATATGCTTGCGAAAAAACTGTCGGATTTGGCGCCAAATATGAATTGACCAATCGCACTAGTGGCGAAAGTTTTTTGAGCGATCCGAAATTTTTAGCTGGGATTGTGGTTGATGCGGTAGAAAAAATTTGCGGTAGAAAACCGGTTTTAAGCACGACTGGCGGAACGTCGGATGCTAGATTTATCAAGGATTACGCTGAGGTTGTGGAAATTGGTTTGGTCAATAAAACTGCTCACAAAATTGATGAATTTGCGGAAGTTGCAGAAATTGAAGAATTGCAAAAAACTTACCTCGAGATTCTAAAAAAATTCTAAAAATTATGCTAAAACTCCACGAATTATTCCTAACATTTTTTTATTCTGGCAAGGCAAAAAAAGCTCCTGGAACCGTGGGCAGCTTAACCTCCCTACTATTCTGGTTTTTTCTGGCCACCTGCTTTTTTAACCAACAAATCTCGCTAGTTACACAAAATATTTTCTGGGGAATTTTTTTAATCGCGTCCTTCGTTTACGGCTGCATTGCCTCACCAATTTACGCCAAGCAATTTGGAGAAATCGATCACCAGACTATTGTGCTAGATGAAACTGTTGGGCAAATCGTGGCGCTACAAATTACCTTTTCTCTTCTTTACCAAACTTACTTCTCGCAACCGCTTTTAATAATTGCGCATTTGATTTTCTGCTTCGCCTCTTTCCGCTTTTTCGATATTAAAAAACCTTCCTTCATCGGCTATTGCGACCGCAATTTTAAAAGTGGTTTCGGAGTTATGTTTGATGATTTGATCTGCGGAATTATCACTGCTTTAATTGGCGGTGCCTTGTTGCTTTTGACACATTAAAATTCTCTTGAGCTCTTTTTAGCTCACAAACTTTTACAACTAGAATTTGCAAGTGATTCTAACTGATTAAATTAAATCAGTTTTTTCCTACTTCAAATTTATGCTAAGCCACAATTTCAAAGTTGGCTCACTCATCATTACAGCGGTTATATGCTTATCTTTTGTGGTAAAATATAATGTTCTGCTCAGCCAAAAAGAAAGTGCCGCCAAAAAGGATGCCGAAAGAATCCACGAAATTTTATGCATTAATTTTAACCAAACTGCAAAAATCTTGGTTTCTCTTGGCAAAGAAATTATCGAAACCACTCCCAATCTTGAGTACAAAGCCATTCTAAAAGTTTTTACCGAAACTCCTAACATTAATGGCTACAATAATATTTTCTCTTGGAGCCTTTTTGACTTTGTCAATATCGATGGCTTCCAAGTTGTAAATACAATGCTTGGCGTCAGAAAAAATCCGCCACAAATTGCACTTGAAAGAAATTATTTAAACCATGGTAACGAGCCGTGGAAAATTATTTTCTCCAGCGGCGTTATTGGAATTCCGAGCGAAACTTATGCAATTCCAACCGGCGTACAAATTGAAACCAAAGATCGTAAACGCGTTGGAGCGGTGACAGTTGGCCTCGATGTTAAAAAATTGGTCAGCATTATCGAACCTAGCCTTTCTGAAAATGTTAACTTTCTAGTAATCGACCAAAGAAATGACCAATTAACCTTAGGGTCTTCTGAGAGCCTGTCCTAAGTCTTTTTTAACCTCAAATTTCGCCCTATTTTTGCTTATTTTTTAGTAAAATTACTCGCAATATATCCTGATATTGGTCGTAATTTTACTAAAAAAGCGCTAAAAACATGTCAAAATTTGAGGTTAAAAAAGACT
>CANEVP010000044.1 GCA_947442475.1 Rickettsiales bacterium | reverse complement strand
AGTATTACTCGAGAGCAATTTGCTAAAATTGCACCATTAATTGAATCGGCTAAAAACAAAACGAGTCCGAGAACTTTGGATTTGTATGAAGTGTTTAATGCCGTTCTTTATCTTCTAAAGACAGGCTGCCAATGGAGAGCGCTGCCTCACGAATTCCCCGATTATCGCAGGGTTCATTACTAATTCATGATTTGGAGGGATAGAGAAATACTAAGCAAAGTTTTAAAAAAAATTAGTTGGAGAGGTCCGACGAAACAATGGTCAGAAAGAAAAAACTAGCTTCATAATCATTGACGCTCAGTCGGTAAAAAACACTGACACCGCAGAAGAAAAAGGTTACGATGCTGGCAAGAAAGTTTCTGGAATTAAGCGCCACATTGCGGTTGATACTAATGGACTTCCGCACGCCATTGCAGTGACTACAGCTAACGTCACTGACCGAGATGGTGCAATTGAAATGGTAAAGAAAAATAAAGAAAATCTATCGCGAGTAGAAAATTCTCTCGGAGACGGCGGCTACAGCGGAGAACCTTTTGCAGAAGCGATAAAAGACTTGCTGGGCGCAACTGTTGAGGTTGTTAAACGCAGCGAACTTCACAAATTTGCGGTAATTCCAAAGCGCTGGGTGGTTGAACGTTCATTCGCTTGGCTAGAGAACTGCCGCAGACTTTGGAAGAACTGCGAGAGAAAGCTCTCCACCTCTCTCGCAATGATTGAATTGGCGTTTGTGAGGTTGTTGCTTGTTTGGTAAGAAAGACTTGGGACGGGTTCTGAGATGTTTTAGTAGCAATTAATTAAGTTTTATACTGTCCCCAGATTCCCGCGAAACCTTATCAATTATGACTCAAAAAATATCACAAGTTTCAAAACTATATCCAAAACTCTATCACTACACGAACCAGAAAGGTTTGGAGGGTATTCTAAAAAGCCAATCCCTGTGGGCAACGCATTACAAAAATCTTAACGACGGAACAGAGTTAAAAATCTTTGATAATACAATCAAAAAGCCGCTCTCTGAAAAATTTGAGAAAGTCTTTAGAGAAGCGCAGAATTTGCATAACCGCAAAGTGAAAAAGTCATGGGAAAAACTCAACAAACTCGATCTTCAGAAAGAGGTGGAGAAAGAAGCTAAGTATCTACTTGGCGTTATGAGAAAAGCTATTGGAGAAAACTTTTTTATTAACTCTTTTTGTTATCACGACGAAGGAAGTTATGAACAGAAAAATGGCTTACTTAGTCAATGGAGATCTTACGGCAAAGAGGGTTATGCAATCATCTTCGATACAAAAAAACTTTGGGAAATGTTGTCGTTAGAAGAGGAAAAATTTCCTAAAGATAGAACATTCATTATGTCGAATGTAATTTACGAAGGTTTTACCGAAGATGATCGTGAAGATTTTGATGACGATTTAGAGAAAATTCTGACACATTCGACAGAGTTTGTTAAAACCAAAGTTCGGGGTAAAATTGATGCCGCTCGAAGCAGTATTGGAGAAACATATGAACCATTCGTAAAATGCCTCAGTAGACTTAAACACATCGCCTTTAAAGAGGAGAAAGAGATTAGACTCGTTTGCCACTCCTCTGGTAAGGAATCTTCTGACGCAAATGAAGCTAATTGCAAAAAGCTAGGAAGAGAAACTAAGTCCAGATCTCGCAACGGAGAAAGTATTTTGTACCAAGAAATTTTTGGATTTCCGGATAAAAAACTACCTATTGAGCGCATAATTATTGGCCCGGGGAAAAACCAAAACGATCTAGAAAAAGGTCTGCTACCGTTTCTAAAGAAAGAAAATTTGAAGAAGATAGATATCACAAAGTCGGAAACACCTTTGATAATCTAAATTTTAGATGATGGTGGAGCTAACGAGAGTCGAACTCGTGACCTCTTGCATGCCATGCAAGCGCGCTACCAACTGCGCTATAGCCCCATATGATTTTTGTTTTTGGAGAGATTTTTTTCGAAGGACGCGCATCAAATAGAGTTGGTTCGAAAACTGCAATCGCTTTTTCGAAAAGATGGGTCGAATGCTTGAAAAACTAATCGCCGCACCTAGCGTCAAATCTACTTCAATTCAGTAATCATTTTTTCCAAATTTCAAATGTCTAAACAAATCAAAATAACTTTTCCCGATGGTGCTGCGCGTGAATTTTCTCGCAATGTGAGCGGTGAAGAAATCGCAAAATCGATCTCGATTTCGCTCGCCAAAGTGGCGCTTGCAATCAAGGTTAATGGCGAGATTCGTGATCTTTCGCGGGCCATTGAAAATGATGCGGCAATTGAAATTATCACGCCAAAATCGGGTGCGAACGCTTTAGAAATTATCCGCCACGACGCGGCGCACATCATGGCGGAAGCTGTGAAAGAGTTGTTTCCCGACACGCAAGTGACCATCGGGCCAGCAATTGAGCATGGATTTTTTTATGATTTTGCCCGCAAAACTCCCTTTGCTTTGGAAGATTTAGAAAGAATCGAAAATAAAATGCGCGAAATCGTTAAGCGTGACGAGCCTTTGGTGCGCGAGGTTTGGAGCCGCAATGACGCCGCTAAATTTTTCGCTTCAATTGGCGAAAAATATAAAGCCGAAATCATTTCAGCAATTCCGGTGGATCAAGATATTACGCTTTACCGCCAAGGAAATTTCATCGATCTTTGCCGCGGGCCACACGCTCCTTCAACTTCGCATGTTAAGCATTTCAAATTGATGAAACTGGCCGGCGCTTACTGGCGCGGCGATTCTAAAAATGAAATGCTGCAAAGAATTTACGGCACCGCTTGGGAAAGCAAAGAGTCGCTGGAAAATCATTTGAAAATGTTGGAAGAAGCCGAAAAACGCGATCACCGCAAAATTGGTCGTGCGCTAGATTTATTTCACATTCAAGAAGAGGCTGTCGGTTCAGTATTTTGGCACCCGAAAGGCTGGGTAATTTTTCGCGAAATCGAAAACTACATTCGCGGCAAGCTTGAAAGAGACGGCTACGTCGAAGTGAAAACGCCACAAATGGTGGACAAAGTTTTGTGGGAAAAATCGGGCCACTGGGAAAAATTCCGCGAAAATATGTTTGTTGCCGAAAGCGAAGAACGCACGCTTGCGATCAAGCCCATGAACTGTCCGTGCCATGTGCAGATTTTTAACCAAGAGTTAAAATCTTATCGCCAATTGCCTTTGCGCATGGCGGAGTTTGGATCTTGCCATCGCAATGAACCTTCGGGATCGCTGCATGGCATCATGCGAGTGCGGGCATTCACGCAAGATGACGCACATATTTTTTGCGAAGAAAGTCAGATCAATTCCGAAACTGTGGCTTTCTGCAAATTGCTTCAAGAGGTTTACCAAGATTTTGGTTTTACAAAAGTTGACGTAAAATTTTCGACTCGTCCTGAAAAGCGCGCTGGCTCAGATGAAACTTGGGATCGCGCTGAAGCGGCTTTGGCTGAAGCGGTAAAGCAAGCAGGTCTTGAATATGAAATTCAGGCTGGCGAAGGCGCATTTTATGGCCCGAAATTGGAATTCACTTTGGTGGATGCGATTGGTCGCGAGTGGCAATGCGGCACTTTGCAAGTCGATTTCATTTTGCCAGAAAGATTAGATGCAAGCTACATCGCAACTGATGGATCTAAGAAGCGTCCAGTAATGTTGCATCGCGCTATTTTAGGAAGCTTTGAAAGATTCATTGGCATGTTGATTGAAAATTGCGCTGGAAATTTTCCACTTTGGTTAGCGCCAGTGCAAATGGTGGTAGCAACAATCACCAATGATTCTGACGGATATGCGGGTGGAGTTGTTGAAAAATTAAAGGCGCAGGGATTTAGAGTTGAAGCCGATTTCGATGCCCAAAAAATCAACGCAAAAATCCGCGAACATTCTTTGAAAAAAGTTCCCTACATTTTAGCGATTGGCAAAAAAGAGGCGGAAATTGGTTCGGTTTCGGTAAGAAAATTTGGCGAAGAAACTCAAAGCGTAATGAGTGTGGAAGAGTTTATGGCAGTAGCAACAAAGCAAATCCAAAATAAGGAATAATTACTTTGATTAATAGGCTTAAAATTCATCTGGCTAAACGAGAAAGTGATTTGCCTTCCTGAAGATGGATTTCTGAAGCAGTAATGAGGCTGCAGTAAATAAAGTATTTTTTTGTAACGATTTTTGCCTTCATCCTATTTTGTCAAAAATATCTTCCAGACACCGCATTGGACGTAAATGGTGTAGTTGTGACTTTTAATCCTTATGCAATTTACGCGAAAGCTGGTTGCACTGAAACATTATTTCTTTTTTGACCTGCGTTTGTTTTTATTTTCCACATCAAAAGAAATATTTTTATTTGGGTGCTTGGGGATTTTTCTTAAGTGCAATCAAAGTGGCTGGGATTCTGATGTTGATATCTTACATAGTTGAGGTTTTTTAAGATGTTTTGGCGCGATAAGTTGCAGCAAAAAATCAAATCAAAGTTTTTGGATGGATGGTGTTTTTTTGCTTTGTCGAGGTCATGATTTTATGTACTACTCATGGCTTTCTAGGTTGGTTTTTGTTGTGTAAAACTTGTTTAAATATTTTTAAATACGCATGAATTTTTTAAAAAAATCGTTGGCATATTTTATGGCTCTAGCCCTTGCTATGATTACTTTTGTGCTAGTTTTAATAGCAGCCTCTTCATGAGCGGAAATAATAAATATTTTGTTTCAAATATTATTTTAAGCCTCAACTGCTGCTTGGCAGTGCTGGTGGTGATGGCTGCGACGCTATTTGTTTTTAAGTTTTACGACGCCCCCGAACATAGTGCAAAAGAAGTTAGAAGACACGCCGTCGCAATGACGGTGCATGACAGACCTGATGATACTGCTGGAGTTGTGCTGCAAGAAAAGCGGGAGAGCCTTAGCTATGTTGTTTCGATTATTTCTATTACCGCGATTCTTTTTCTCTCGCTTTTTTTATCAAATAAATATCTCGCCCCTTGTCTAGCCAAAAGGGATAGCCACCTTTTCTATCCTAACCTAATTGTCATTTGTACTTTTTTGGCCGCGACACTTTTGATGTTTGCGCTAGGAGGCAGCTACACTATTCTTGCTACTTCGCAGAAAATAGAATTGTACTTAGCGCCATTCACGATTTTTTTGGGAATAATAATCGCTCTAGGGGTTCTTAACTACGGAATTTTTGCGAGTAAGTTACTTGAAAAAAGAGTCTCGGTAGCTTTCGTGATAGTAGCTGCGCTATTGTCTCTGTTGGTTGCAAGCTATGGGATATTTGATGAGTATTGTCGCGCTTTAGAGGATAGTAGCATAAATCTTAGTCCGGTGACTTATCCGATAATTCAAGAATATTTTGGCAAAACTCTGCTGATAGATTTCAAAAATCACTACGGATTATACGCTTATTTTACCCAGCTCTTTCTCTATATTTTTCCGGCAAATATTTTAACCCTTACTTCAGTTTTGGCATTGCTTCTAGCTGTGTCATTAGGCTCTTTAGCGTTTTTTTTATTTTCAATTATTGAAAATAAATTACTCGCGCTCATCGGATTTGTGGCATTGGTTTATGTGCAGTTTTTTATTTGCGATATCTGGCCGCTGGAGGGTCATGTTGTATTTCAATATGAGCCGATTCGCTTATTATTTCCGGCGCTACTGCTCAGTTTCTTGGTGGTTTTTTTAAAGAATCCTACTGCTCTAAAATATTACGCAGGCTTGATATTTGCTGCTTTGGCTACGCTGTGGAACCTAGATAGCGGAGTGCCAATATTTCTAACTCTAGTGATCTTTTTAGGTCATGAGAAATTCAAAAATACTTTTCAATTCAAGGGCTTTGTTGTACATCTAGCAAAATCTTTGGGAATTTTAACCGCAGTTTGGGCGGCATTATTTTTAATTCTGCGTTTAAAATATGGGCAATGGCCGGTAATTTCTTGGGTCATAGCAGGGCACGCCGCCGCCTTTGATTTTGGTTATGCCGCGCTACCGATTCCGCTTCTGGGATTATGGATGTTGCCGGTGTTGATTTATGTCATTGGATTGGCGCTTTCAGTGAATAATTTTTTAACCAAAAATTACTCGCAGCAAAATAGTTTTATTTTTGTCCTAACTTTGTTGGGCATTGGATTATTCAGCTATTTTATTGGTAGAAGTGACGAGACCAACCTTTTTCACTGCTGCTATCCGGCGATGATTTTGCTGGTAATTTTTGCGGATAAATTTTGCAAAAACTTTACCAAGAAAGATCTAATTTGGTTTTTACCGAAGCCAAAAGTTGATATTTTTCTATTTAGTTTGCCGCTGCTTTTGCTGTCTTATTTAGGCTCAGCTTTTTTGTTTAATCTTTTTAGCTACCCGCTTTTATCGGAAAAATTCATTACCAAAAAATTCTCTCAAGAGCAAGTTCCGGTATGGGTAGAGGAGGTTAATTTTATTAAACGCCATATTGGTTCTAGCCCATCTTTTGTGCGCGATGATGTTTTGATGCTGGTCTTGAATCACAAAGATTATTTTTTTGATCTGGAGCTACGCATCAAGTCGCCCCTGCAAAACATCAATATGGGCCATATGTTTTATCAAGAAGAGCTAAACAGCATTTACAATCTAATCCAACTCCGAGAAAAAAGATGGGTGGTGTTAGTGCAAACTCAAAATCAGAAGATAATTGCTCTGAATTCCATGTCGAAAGTGGAGATAAAAAACCTGCAAAACTTATTGGATAAAAATTACCGCATTTTTGCTCAAATGCGGGATGGTAATGAGAGCGTGATTATTTATGAAAAAATAAATCCTTCGAAATGAAATTATTAAAAAATTCTGCGATATATTTATTGGCGCCAGCTCTTTCTATTGCGGTATTTACGCTAGTTTTTCAAATTTGGAAAATTGACCTCAATCTTCCGACTTTTAACTACAATAATGACGGGCTCTTCCATCTTTTTGTCATTAAAAATATCATCGATACTGGTTGGTTTATTGATAATCCCAACCTTGGTTTGCCGCATTTTAGCGAGATATTTAACATCTACGACTTTCCCCTGCAGGTCGATTTGCTGCAAATTTTAATCATCAAATTTTTTACTTATTTTTCGGATAACCCGTTTCTCATCGCGAATTGTTTTTTTATTTTAACCTTCGCCCTCATTGCCGGCAGCTCTTTTATTGTGCTGCGCAGTTTTCAAATCAGCATTTTTACTGCCTGCTGCATCAGCGTTTTATACGCCTTCTTGCCCTATCATTTTACTCGCAATATTTGGCATCTCTTTCTTTCTAACTACATGGTGGCGCCGCTGGCAATTATGATAGGGCTTTGGATTGCCTCTGATAAAATTTCTGTAGTTGGGATGAATAAAAAAGGACAATATTGTCTTTCGTTAAATAAATTTTTTCTAATTGCCGCTGCCATTTGTGTGCTGATTGCAATTAGCGGCGTCTATTACGCTTACTACAGCTGCATAATTTTCATTTTTGCCGGGATTTTGCAGGGCTTAAAAAAAGAAAGTTTTTTTGATAAAAACTTCGCCTCTGCAATTTCTCTCTGCGTCATAATTTTTGCGGTTTTGTCTTACCTATATTTGCCTACATTAATCTACCATCTCAATCACGGCTTTAACTCGCAGGTGGCGTCTCGAGGCGTTGGAGATAGTGAATTTTTCGGTCTTCGTATCGTTAATTTGTTGCTGCCGGTTAGTAATCACTACCTCAATTATTTTTCAAACCTGACCAATGCTTTTGAAAAGCTGGTCAGCGGTGAGTCTGAAAGAAGTGCGGCAAGCCTTGGTATTATTGGATCAATTGGATTTTTATTTTTAATTTTATGGTTGGTGGGTAAAAATTTTGAGCAAGAAAATTCATTTCTAAAAAAAACTATTAAGAAATTTTCTCTCAAAAAAGATGATCAAAATCTGATTTCCAATCTGGCTGCGCTCAATATTTTATCGGTACTTTTTGCAACTTCCGGCGGCTTGGTAATGCTGTTTTCAATGGCATTTCCGCTACTTCGAAGCCATGCCAGATTTTGTGTTTTTATTGCTTTTATATCGCTGTTTTTAATGGCGATGATTTTTGATAAAATTATCCAGAAAAAACTTTTTGACAAAAAATCATTAGCTCAGATGGCAATATTTTTTGTCACAGTCTTGGCAATTTTTGATCAAGTGGGAATGGTTTCAAACCTTTCAGCGCAAAGTGAGGCGATGAAAAATAAATTTGTTAATGATCGCAATTTTATTGAAAAAATTGAAGCCTCGCAAGCAGCGCAATCAATGATTTTTGTCTTGCCGTCTTACAGTTTTCCTGAAAGCGATGGAGACAATTACGGCTCGCTGGTTGCCTACATCCATTCCAAAAATTTACGTTGGTCTTATCCGGCAATTGCCGGTAGAGAAAGCAGCAATTGGCAGCAAAAAATAATCGCTCTCGATTTTAAAGAATTCATCGCAGGCATTAAACAAGCTGGTTTTAGGGGAGTTTATCTTGACCGATCGCAATATTTTGCAACTTATGGCGGTGAAAAATTACTGGTGCTGGAAAAACAGCTAAAGTCAATTGCCACTAAGCCAGCACTGGTTTCGCAAAATGCGTTATTGGTATTTTTTGAAATATAACATGCCAAATAAAAAAGTTTTAGTCACGGGAGGCGCTGGTTACATCGGGTCGCATATGATTGATCTGTTGCTGTCGGATGGCTTTGAAGTTGTGGCAATTGACAATTTTTCAAATTCGCAGGCGGGAAACCTCAATATAAAAGCTGCTTTTATTGAGGGAGATATTGCCGATGAAAAATTGGTAAAAAATATTTTCGCCAATCACCAAATTCACGCGGTCTTTCATTTTGCTGCGGCAATTGAAGCAGGAGAATCAATGCTCAATCCCGCTTTTTATTACCGTAATAATGTGGCTAATTCTTTGAGCCTTATTGATTTGGTGATTCGCTACAGCCCGAAAAGTCATTTTATTTTTTCGTCAAGTGCGGCAGTTTATGAAGCCAAAAATGATTTGATCAAAGAAGATGATAAAAAAAATCCCGCCAGTATCTACGGCAAAACTAAGCTGATCGTTGAAGAGGCGCTTTTTGATTGCGCTAAAGCCCATAATTTATCTTACGGAATCTTGCGCTATTTCAATGCTTGTGGCGCTAATTGGCAAAAAAATCTCGGTGAAAATCGTCAGGTTGAAAGCCATTTAATTCCGCTCTTGCTACGATTTTTAAACCGCCAAGACATTGAGTTTTTTGTCAATGGCAATGACTACCAAACCTTGGACGGCACTTGTGTAAGAGATTATGTTCACGTTAAAGATATTTGCGCCGCTCACTTAAAAACTCTCAATTATTTGGAAAATGCTGGAGATGAAAAATGTTTCAATATCGGCACTGGGCACGGTTTTTCAGTTTTAGAAATTATTAAAAAAGCCGAAGAAATTTCCGGCAAAAAGCTACCAATAAATTACAAAAAAAGAAGAGAAGGTGACGCTGATTCGCTAGTTGCCAGCAATGAATTGGCGCGAAAGGTTTTGGGGTGGCAACCAGAATTTTCTAGCCTCGATGAAATAATTTCATCGGCATGGAAGTGGGAAAAGCTGCAATTTAAACAAAAAAATTTATAGAGATTCCCTCATTAATATGATCCGTTTTAAGCACTGGAAAATGACCTGTCTGGTCGAACTAGATCATGAGTTAAGTGCCGATGATTGTAACGCCAAGACTAATATTAAGTTAGCATTAGTGGCGCTGGTGTTATTTGCCCTGCAGCAACTTTTAGAATTCTGCGTTTTATCAAGCATCCAAACTACTTATTTGGAAATGTGTCGCTGGGATTGCGATTGGTATTATTCAATTATCGACAGGGGCTATGACCGATATTATTCTGATAAAATTGAAAGCAAAAATTTTGCTTTTTTTCCATTATTGCCAATCATTGCCGCAGCCTTGCAATGGTTGATCGGAGTTTCAGCTAAAGCTGCTCTAATAATTGTTGGTAAAATATTTTTTCTGTTGGCGATTTTTGCCTTCATTAAATTTTGCAAAAAATATTTTCCTGAAATTTATTTTATCACCGCAGGTGCGGTGGTGGCTTTTAATCCTTACGCAATTTACCCCAATTCCGGCTATACCGAGTCGTTATTTTTATTTTTTACCTGCGTTGGTTTTTATTTAATGCAGCAGAAGAAATATTTTGCTTGCGGCGCTTGCGGAATTTTTCTAAGCGCAACTAGGCTGGTTGGTGCTTTCATGGTGGTTTCTTATGCTATTTCTAACTTTAGAGATTTTTTTAAAGCAGCTCCTTGGCAAAAAGTAAAAATAGCTCTGGCGGGCTCGATGCTAGTTTTAGGGCTGGCGCTATTTATGACGCATTTGCATTTTCATAGTGGCGATGCTTTTGCTTTTTTTCATGCTGCAAAGGCTTGGGATCGAGAAATTTCCAACCCTTTTGCCAAAATTATTGAGGGCTTTTATTACGAATCCCTATTCTACCAAATCTCATCGTTGTTTAGTGTGGGAGCAATTTTGTGCTGCTTATATTTGTTTGCTAAAAAGCATTATCAGCTTGCTGCCTTTTCATTATTTTGTACTTTAGTACCGCTATCCACAGGGCTTTGGAGTATGCCGCGATATATCTGGTTTCAGGCTCCGATACTATTGGTTATCGCCAAAATGATTAATGGTTGTAGCGCCAGCTTGGTCTTTTTAATATCAATTCCGGTAATGTATTTTTTATACTGCGCTTGGCTTTCCGGTCATAATTTCATTGTTTAAGAATCCTAAATGAAAAAACTCATCTCAATCGTTACACCCTTCTTTAACGAAGAGGAATCAATCAACGATTATTTTTTGCGAGTAGAAAAAGTTTTTCATGAAATTGCCGAGATTGATTACGAAATTATCGCAGTTGACGACGGAAGCACTGATAAAACCTACGAAATTCTAAGTGCAATAGCGACGCAAAAAACCAATCTTAAAATCATCAAATTATCACGAAATTTCGGCAAAGAAATCGCGCTAACAGCTGGTTTAGACAATGCTCTGGGTGATGCAGTAATTCCGCTGGATGCTGATTTGCAAGATCCGCCAGAAGTGATTCCGCAAATGATTTCAAAATGGCGTGAAGGCTATAAAATGGTTTTAGCGCAGCGTATTAATCGTTTGGATCCTTGGTTGAAAAAATTTACCGCGGCGGTTTTTTACAAGCTGGCCTCAAAAATTATGGATCGCACTTTGCCGCAAAATGTCGGCGATTTTCGTTTGATTGATCGAGTGGCGCTAGACGATATTAAAAAAATGCGCGAGCGCAGCCGATTCATGCGCGGTGTGCTTTCGTGGGTTGGTTACAAAACTACCCAAGTGCAATATGAAAGAGGCCCACGCCTTAAAGGCGAAACCAAATATAACTACGCCACGATGGCGCGTTATGCTTTTGATGGCATTTTTTCTTTTTCAACTTTTCCGATTCGTCTGATTACTTACGTGGGTTTGCTGATTTCAATATGTTCTTTCATCTACGGATTTGCCATTATTTGCGCGAAATTATTTTTTGATCAGGGAATTCCTGGATACGCGTCAATTATGAGTGTAATCCTCTTTATGGGCGGGATTAATTTTATTTTTATTGGAATTATTGGTGAATATGTCGGTCGGGTTTTTAACGAAGTAAAAAATCGCCCGCTTTATTTGGTTGAAGAAATCACCGAAAATAAAAGGTCTTAACCATGCAATATGTTGCATTTGCAGAAGAATCAAAAATTGAGCAAAGTCATTGGTGGTTTGTGGTCAGGCGCGAGATGTTTGCAAAATATCTAAAGGCAGTTCCAAAAGACGCGGCAATTTTGGATATTGGTGTTGGCGCGGGCAGCAATTTAAGGATGTTGAAAGAGGCGGGCTTCATCAATTATCAAGGTTTCGATTTTAGCCCTTGGGCCAAGAAATTTTGCGAAGAAAAAAATTTAGGTGTGGTGACGGTGGGCGACATTTGCGACTCAGATTTGGCTGATAATTCTTACGATGTAATTCTATTTACCGATGTGGTTGAACATATTGAAAATGATGCACGCGCTTTAAAAGAAGTGGCGCGAATTCTAAAGCCAAATGGTAAAATAATCATCACCGTGCCTTGTTTTATGAGCCTTTGGGGCGATCACGATGTTGCTTCAATGCATCAAAGAAGATATTTGCTGGGTGAAATAAAAAGTAAAATTAGCCAAGCTGAAATGCGCATTTTGGAGAGTTATTATTTTAACTTTTTGCTCTTCGTGCCAATTTTAATTTTTAGAAAATTAACCAAAATTTTTGCGATAAAAATCAAAAGCGAAAATGCGGTGAACTCGAAATTTTTAAATCAAATTTTCAAAATAGTTTTTCGCCTAGATGTGTTTCTGGCAAAAAAAGTAAATTTCCCCTGTGGCGTTTCTGCCTTTATTTTAGCCAGCAATTTCAAAGAAGGTTAGAAGAAATGCGAAAAGCTTTTGAGAAAAAAGAAAAACCTGAGGAAGGCATGCGAGAAGAGATCGATGCCACTAAATTGATTAATAAAAATCCGTTGGATTAGGGGCTTAGTTATGGGTAAGAAAAAACTTTCTTTTTTAGTGGTGGGGATAATGCACGACGATATTGCTAGCCGTTATGCCATGATGCAAGAGCTGCAAAAAGCCATAAGATATGAAGTAATTGATAAAAATAGAGTGGTTTTTGGTTTTGAGAAAACAGCCTCCGAAGAAGATCGGAAAAGTTTTGAAAGGGCCATCCAAGAATTGCGTAATGGAAAAGTGGATTTTATCCAAAACTGCGTGATGAGTGTTTCTGGAAAGCGAGATCGCGGCAAGAATTGTCATGATATTTCGCTTATCCTTGATACAGTTGCAACCGGAGCGATGATGCAATTTTGCGAAGAAAATAATATGCGCTATTGTCGGCTAGATTCTCCAGAACTTATGACGGAAATATATTCCGATATTGAGGAAGGCGAGTATTACCAAAGGAACCTCTGAACAACCCACAAATTCCTCACCACGCAACTGAGAATTTTTAGATTTTCCAAATCCAAAAAAATTCCCTCAGTTTTTACCATAATTTTCTCGCAAAATCAGCCAATATTTTAGCCAACCTTGTTACTTTTGTGGTTCT
>CANEVP010000043.1 GCA_947442475.1 Rickettsiales bacterium | reverse complement strand
GCTTTTTTAGTAAAATTACGACCAATATCAGGATATATTGCGAGTAATTTTACTAAAAAATAAGCAAAAATAGGGCGAAATTTGAGGTTAAAAAAGACTTAGGACAGGCTCTTAGTTGGGAGCTGATTTTTTTTTCTTTTTGATCGGAAGAATAACCTTGCTAGCAAGCTTCTGCCAACCTTGATATCCAAGATCACCATACTTTTCACAATCTCTTGGAAATGGTTAGTGTTTCGCAAGGGGTCTATTATTGATTCCTGAAAAATATCAATCTTAATCAATCACTTGATTGAATCATATGATTGATATTTATGAAAATTTACCAAATTGCTTTTGTCGCTTTGCTTCCTCTTCTGACAAGCTCTTGCTCCAATAATAACGAGTTTAAAAGCGACATTAAAAAAAATGTCGAATCAAAATTTCTCACACAAAGCCCCAACCTCTCTTCAGAAAATCCAAACGACAGCTGGTGGTTTGAGTTCAACGACGATCTTCTCAATAAGCTCGTAAGCCTTGGCTTAGAAAATAACAAAGACGTTCAAATCGCCAATCTAGCAATCGTCACTTCGCGCCAACTTAACAACATTGATGCCTCTATTTTACTGCCTTCAGCTTCAGTTGGAATAGGTCGTCAACGCTTTGCTTCTCCTGGATTTGGGCCTAAAGGCGCTCAATACGACATCTACCAATCAACTTTCGATGCCACTTGGGAGTTAGATTTTTTAGGGAAAAATTTAGATCGCTACAAAGCGGGAAAATTAAGATTTTTGAAAGAAGCGCAACTCTACAAAGCCAGCACACTGCGAATTGCAAGTGAGATCACCCAAATTTACCTTCAGCTAAAATCATTACAAAAACAGATCGAAAATCTTGTAGAAATTGCTGCCATAAAAAGTCAATTAAATGACATCGCGACAGAGAAAGAAAAAAATGGTAGAGCCTCCAAAGCCAATATTCACAACGCTGAAATCGACTTTAACTCTGCCTCTTCGCAACTAATTGAAGCGCGAACCAACGAAAAAATCTTAACTTACAAACTAGCGGTTCTGGTTGGAACTACTCCCGATAAAATTTTAGAAATCTTAAGCAAGCCAAGCGCTAATAAAATTTTTGATTATTCCTCTGGCCTTGTGCCAATTGGGCTTAAATCTGATATTTTGCGTCGCCGCCCTGACATCATCGCCGCTGAATATGAAATTGACTCAGCTGTTTTCGACAAGAGAGCGCAATTAAAAGAATTTTTTCCCAGCTTTAATTTAACTGCTCGCATTGGCGGCGGCGCGCAAGATTTGG
Source organism: Rickettsiales bacterium (assembly GCA_947442475.1). GTDB lineage: Bacteria > Pseudomonadota > Alphaproteobacteria > Rickettsiales > UBA1997 > UBA2645. Next base: position 12,076 of record CANEVP010000043.1, on the reverse strand, counting down.
GCGATGTTTTCAAAAATGGCAGCAATGTAAAAAATATCCAAGGTGTGGTCTCAGTGCCTATTTTTCAGGCCGGAAGACTGATGGCAGAATATAAAATCAGTAAAGCAAAAGCTAAAATTGCCGTTCTTGATTACGAAAAAACCGTGCTCACCGCACTTGAAGAATGCGAGTCGCAATTGGTGCGCTACGTAAATGCTTTGCAAATTGAAGATAACTCGCGTCGCTCTTTACAAGCCAGCTCGAAGATTTTGCAAATCAATCAAAACAAAAAACGTCTAGGCGTAATTTCAAAAGAAGAACTGCTAAATACTCAGGTCGCAACTCTAACTAGCGAAATTCAAATGGCGCAAAAAAAATTAGACAGCTTGGTCAATTTAATTGCTTTGCATAAAACCATCGGTGGCGGTTTTGATGGCTACAGCATGCGCTTTGAGAAAGATCAAGTTTTCTGGGAAAAAACAAAATAAAATATGAGAAACTCAAAAAAACTAATGCCATTAAAAACCTCAGAGATCGATCCAAAAGCAAAAATTCTCGATGCCGCTGTGACCGTTTTTTCACAAAATGGTTTTGAAGGCGCGCGCACTCGAGACATTGCCGATCTGGCACAAATCAATATCTCAACCCTGCATTACCACTTTAAAAGCAAAGACAATATTTGCGGCAGCATACTTCAGGAAATTAACTCTATTTCCAATAAATACATGATGCCCACGATGATTGCGCAGAAAGAAATTATCACCAGCAGCAAGAGCAAAAAACAAATTATCGAAGCAGTAAAAGTGATGGCAATCACCTTTGTTGAAACCATCATCAGCCCAGAAAAAAAGAGCTATTCCAAGATTATCGCTTTTGAGCAAATTGAACAAAGCAAGCACTTCAAAACTCTTTTTGAAAACGTAATGAAGCGCGTTTGCGAGCCTTTTTTATTAGCTGTAGGAAAAATTACCAACAAAAAAACCAGTGCAATTGAAGTGATTTTATTGACCCACGCTTTGCACGGAATCATGACCTCTTTTCAACATAACAAGTCTAGCCTTCTTTATTTAAGAGGCTGGAACGGCTATGACGACCAAAATATTAAGTACATAAAAAAACATATTTTACGCACCATTGACCATTTATTTGAACCTTATTTGTAAGTTTTATGAAAAAGAAAATTTTAAAAAATGCCCTACCAGTATTAGCCGCATTACTTGTCTGCTACAGCTCTTACGCTTTTTACGAATATCGCAAAAGCGAATCTCAAATCACACTTTACGGCAATGTTGACATCAAAGAAGTTAGCGCCTCCTTTCGTGTTGCTGGACGTTTAAAAGAATTATTTTTTGACGAAGGTGATTTTGTAAAGAAAGGCGACCTTTTGGCAGCTTTAGAAAACGACACTTTTGCTAATGATTTAGAATTAGCCAAAGCCAATTTAGACGTGGCCAAAGCTGTTTTAGAAAATGCCGAAAGAAAATTTAAACGCACCAAAGAGCTTTTCAAAAACGACTCAGCTTCCAAGCAAGAATATGAGGACGACAAATCTGCCTTTGAGCAAACTAAAGCGCAATTTGAGGCACAAAAAGCTAAGGTAAAAATTTCGCAAACTGCTTTTGAAGACACCAATCTTCGCGCACCTTCCGATGCATTTGTGATGACGCGTGCTTTTGAAAATGGTTCGATGTTGACGCAAAATCAAACTATCTACGAATTGTCTTTAACCAATCAGGCGTATGTTCGCGCTTATGTTGACGAAAAAGATTTAGGGAAAATTGCTAACGGCGCAGAAGTAAAAATTAAAACCGACAGCAACACAGAATATGACGGACAAATTGGCTTTATTTCGCCAAAAGCAGAATTTACTCCAAAATCAGTCGAGACTGTCAGCCTTAGAACTGAGCTAGTTTATCGCTTACGCATTACAGTAAAAAATGCTGACGCAAAATTGAAACAAGGAATGCCAGTGACGGTTTTACTTAAGCTGTAAAAACCATGACGGAAAATTTAATCACAGTTTCAAACTTAACCAAAACCTTCAAAGGCTCTACAACTAAGGCTTTGGATGATATTAATTTTAACGTCAAAGAAGGAGAGTTTTTTTGTTTGCTTGGGCCAGATGCTGCTGGAAAAACAACTTTGATGCGCATTCTTGCCTCGATTCTAAGCTTCAATTCTGGCTTAGTTGAAATTCTAAATAAAAAAATCCCGCAAGAAATTTCAGAAATTCAGCATCTAATCGGCTACATGCCTCAAAAATTCGGAATTTACGAAGATCTAAGCATCCTTGAAAATCTTGATCTTAACGCCGATTTGCGCGGAATATTTGGAGAAGAAAAAAAACAGCAAATAGAGATTTTGCTTGAAAGAACCAATCTTAAAAATTTTAGCACCAGACTTGCTGGAAAGCTTTCTGGTGGCATGAAACAAAAGCTCGCTCTCGCCTGCACTTTAATTGCCAAACCCAAAATTCTTTTGCTTGATGAAGTTAGTGTAGGCGTAGATCCAATTTCGCGCCAAGATTTAATTGCCATTGTGAAAGATTTAAGCAGCTCTGGAACCGCAGTAGTTTGGTCTACAACCTACCTAGATGAAGCCGAAGAACATGCAGACAAAATGCTTTTAATTAACGAAGGCAAACAAATGTTTTTTGGCAACCCCCAAGATTTTATTTCACGCACGCAAGGCAGAAATTTTTTACTTTCGGCAAAAAATCAAAACTCAAATCGTCGCGACAATTTGAATAAAATTTTGCACCTAGACGGAGTTAATGATGCAGTGCTTCAAGGCAGCAAAATCAAGGTTTTAAACAATAATTTTGACAGCACAGAATTTGAAAAAGATTTTGAAGTGACAAAAATTTCTTCCAGCATCGAAGATTCTTTTTTAGAAACTTTGAGACTAAAATTACCAAAGTTTTCTAAACTCGCCCAACGCTACAACCAAAATGAAATCACCGATAAAATTACCATTGAGGCACAAAGTCTAACTAAAAAATTCGGCGATTTTATCGCCACTGACAATATTAATTTTCAGATAAACTCAGGAAAAATATTTGGCTTTTTGGGCCCCAATGGCGCCGGAAAATCAACTACATTTAAAATGCTTTGCGGCCTTTTAAAACCAACTTCTGGCATTGCTAAAGTTTCAGGAATAAATCTTCTTACTTCAGCAAATGAAGCGCGCCAAAAAATTGGCTACATGGCGCAAAAGTTTTCGCTCTACGGAGAACTTAATGTTTTACAAAATTTAAAATTTTTCTGCGGCGTTTACGGACTCAATAAATCTGAAGAAGAATCAGCAATTGCAGAAATTATTGAGAGTTTAGATTTAGAAAATTTTACCAATACCAGCTCCGGCTTATTGCCACTTGGAATAAAGCAGCGTCTTGCTTTGGGATGCGCTCTACTTCACAAACCAGAAGTTTTGTTTTTGGATGAGCCGACCAGTGGCGTTGATCCTGCAACGCGCCGCGAATTTTGGTTTCACATTAATGCTTTGGCACAAAAAGGCGTGACCGTAATGGTGACGACTCATTTCATGGACGAAGCTGAATATTGCGACTCGGTAGCCATTATTTACAAAGGCTTGAAAATTGCCGAGGATGATCCGCAAAAATTAAAAGATTCCATTAAAAGCTCGCAGCTTCCAAATCCAAGTTTTCAAGATGTTTTTGCTACCTTGATCAAACGCCACGACGCGGGGGAAAAATTATGAAACATAATCTTTCTGTCGTTCGAATTAAGGCTCTGATCAAAAAAGAAATTCTGCAAATTAAGCGCGACAAGAGCGCTCTTTTAATCGCTTTTATTTTGCCAATTTTTTTGACCTTCATTTTTGGCTACGCTATTTCAATCGACACTAACAAAATTAGAATCTCGATTGTTAACGAAGACTCTCAAAGCAGCGCTAACGAAGAACTAATTAGCTTCTTCAACAATTCAAAATTTGTTGATGTCAAATCAATCACCAAATCTCGCCAAGAAGCTGAAGAGCAAATTTTATCTCAAAAATCTGCTGCAATTTTAACCATTCCTTCCGACTTCAATAAAAAACTAACCAAACAAAAAATCGCCTCTGTTTATTTAGCAACTGATGGCTCTGACCCAAACACAGCAAGCTTTTGCGGTATTTACGTTCAAGGAATAATGAATCTTTACATTGATTATTTGAACTCAAAAAAAGGCATCAAAACCACTCCGCAAATTAATATTGAGCAAAGATTTTGGTATAATGAAGCGCTCAAAGCTGATCATCTTCTAAACATTGGATCGATCGGATTTGTTTTGTCGATTGTTGGCACGCTATTAACCGCGCTTGTGGTTGCGCGCGACTGGGAGAGAGGTTCGATGGAATATTTAATCGCCTCACCTGTCACCACTTACGAAATTATTTTAGGAAAGATTCTGCCTTATTTAGCTCTTGGTCTTTGCTCATTTTTTATCTGCTTTACTTGCATCATGCTGTTTTTTGGCACGCCATTTAAGGGTTCTATTTTAATTTTTGGAGTAATTGGCACGCTTTATTTAATTTTAACAACTGGCTTGGGGCTTCTAATTTCAACAGCTTCCAAGAGTCAGTTTGTGGCGTCTCAAGGTGCAATTTTAGTTTCAATGGTTCCAACAATTATGCTTTCTGGCTTAATTTACGAAATTGAAACCATGCCGCAAATTATGCAGATCATTAGCAATATTGTGCCGTCAAAATATCTGATAAACTCAATGAAGACGATGTTTCTAATGGGTAATGATTGGAGCATTTTACTACCAAATATTTTGGGAATTTTGGCAATCATTGTCGCAATTTATTTCGGCGTTTTGCGCAAAACTAAAAAATCGATTGATTAATGAAACTTCTCAAAATCTCAAAAATAAAAGCGCTGATTGTTAAAGAGTTAATCGTGCTACTAAAAGATCCGAAATCACGCTTTGCCTTAATTATGCCGCCAATTCTTCAGCTGGCGCTGTTCTCTTCAGTTGCAACTCTTGACGTTTTCAATATTAAATTAGCGGTTCTAAATCAAGACAGCGGATCTTACAGCCGAGAGATTATCACCGATATTGTCGGCTCAAAAGAATATTTCACAAACATCACTCCAGTAAAAAATTACGACGAAGTTCAAGAGCTAATCGACAAGCAAAAAGTAATTGGCGCCCTTGTTTTTGCTTCCGACTTTTCACGCAAAATTGTTAGCAATAAAACCGCCGAGGTTCAGCTTTTATTTGATGGCAGAAGACTTAACTCGGCAAGTATTGTGTCGGGTTATTTACAAAAAATAATTCAGGATTCAGTTGCCCATAAAACAGAATTTAAAATCAAAAATCTTAACCAAAACCTAGTCCAAGCAGAATTGACAACTCGCAACTGGTTTAATCCAAATTTAAATTACAAATGGTTCATCATTCCGTCATTGATGGGATTAATTCTTTCTACTTCGATTCTTGGCGTTGCCGCACTTTCAATTGCAAGAGAGCGCGAACTTGGAACTTTTGATCAACTAATCGTTTCGCCTTTAAGTCCTGTAGAAATTATTTTAGGAAAGATCGGCGCAAACATGGCAATCGGCATGGCTCAAGGCGTTGTGATCTTTGCAATCATTAGCGCAATCATTCCTTTTTACGGTAATTTAATTTTTATGTTTCTGGGAATTGTGATTTATTTGGTTTCAATTGTGAGTATCGGGCTCTTTATTTCTTCGATGTCGAGCAATCAGCAGCAAGCAACTTTGGGATCGTTTTTATTTTTAATGCCGATAATTCTCACCTCAGGATTTTCTTCTCCCTTCTTCAACATGCCTCACTGGATGCAGATTGTTTCTCACTGCATCAATCCTATTTATCATTTTGTGACAATAACGCAGCTAGTTTTTAACAAAGGCGTGACCTTCGACTTGCTAAAATATAATTTCTCGATGTTGCTTTTGATCTCTTGCGTGACGCTGTTTTTTGCGACCTGGTTTTTTAAAAGAAGAGTTTTGTAACAACCCCACCCCAAATTAAATTCATGATCAATCACCAAAAGAAATCCTCTTTCGTAGAATTCGTAACCCTCATGGCGCTTTATGTGGGGCTGATGGCGATGTCAATTGACATGGTTTTGCCGTCACTTTTTTTAATGGGACAAGAGTTTGGAATCTTCGACCAAAACCAAATGCAATACGTCATCGGCGTTTTGTTTTTGGGCTTCACTTTCGGGCAAATAATTTACGGGCCACTTGCCGACAGCTTCGGGCGTAAGCCTACGGTTTATTTGGGGCTGATTATTTTTGCGGCGGGCAATATTTTAAGCATCACGTCGCAGGATTATTCGACAATGCTAGTTGGTCGCTTTTTGCAGGGCTTTGGCGCCGCATCTCCCAGAATAGTAGGCATTGCCATCATTCGCGATCTTTACAAAGGCCGCGACATGGCTCGCGTGATGTCGTTCGTCATGACAATTTTTATCATTATTCCCGTAATCGCGCCCAGCATTGGACAGGCTTTGTTGTTTGTTGTGAGTTGGCGTTTTCTTTTTGGAATTTTTTTGGCAGCAGCGATTGCTGCAACCATTTGGACTTTTTTGCGCCTGCCTGAAACCTTAAAAAAACAAGATGCGCGCCCCTTTAATTTGTCAGCAATTTGGAGCGATCTTTTGCTGGTCTTGCGCAATAAATTTTCTTTGGGTTACGCCATTTGCGCTGGATTGGTTTTTGGTGCGCTGATTGGATATCTGGTTTCAAGCCGCCAGATTTTTCAGGATTATTTTCAGGTAGGAGAATTATTTCCCGTTTATTTTGGCATCTCAGCTCTTTCAGTTGGCCTCTCTTCAATTGTGAATTCGATGATTGTTAGAAAATACGGCATGAAATTAATCTGCCATTACGCACTGATTTTGATGATGGTAATGGCGGCGACACTGATCGCCGTATCACTTTTGCAGCACCAGCATTTGCTGCTTTGGCAATTTATGATTTTTGCGGTGGTCACTTTTTTTGCTTTGGGAATGTTGTCTGGAAATCTTAACGCGCTGGCGATGGAGCCGATGGGACGTGTTGCGGGAGTGGCTGCGGCAGTTACGGGATGCTTATCTTCAGGAATTTCTGCAATTATTGGCACGGCAATTGGGCAATCTTACAACGATACTTTAACGCCAATATTTTGTGGATTTTTGCTTCTCACTAGCACCGCATTTTTCTTGCAACTGTGGTTAGCAAAACAGCAATCGTGAGGATTATTACCCTCGGTATATTTCACGCACACCGAGGGGTGACAGTAGATTAAATCCCGTAAACTACAGTACATGATCTAGAGAATGGAAATCCCCAAAACCCAGTTTCACCAATGTAAGTAACATTGCCGATGTCACCGTCAAACGCGGCAGACATGGTTGAATCATCCCCAACCGGAATCATGTACAATATTCTGTACAAACAGGCTTCGCCTCTTTTCATGCTTTTCAAAACTTGGTACTGAAGATTGCCAATTCCAATTTTTTCACCATTTGGACTATTAGAGTAACGCAATGTTTTAGAAAGGTCTTGATGAACGCAAGATGCAAAACCTAACATCAATAATGTCGCTAACAAAAGTTTAATTTTCATAAATTTTCTCGAAAAAAAATTATTAAAGAACCTGAAATGGTCCAAGAGTCAGGTATCGTCCCGACATTTTCTCAAAGAACACCTTAGCCTTACATATCAGGCTTTGACACCTTTTTATTGCGACACCTTTTCAACAAAAAATTGTCCGCCCTTGCGCCACAAGCATCGCAAAAAAATTACTTACGCTGGCTTGATAAATTTGCGCAAATTTCATCCAAGAATTTTATGTGACACTTATTGTATCCAAAAACTCGATGCCTAACTTTTGGCCAGTTTCCAACCCTTTTAATTAAATAAATTTTTATGAAAGATTATCAAAATAACGCGCTGCAAATTTTGAATAAAATTCTCGAAGTCGAGCTTGCTGGCGTGGTGCGATACACCCATTACTCGCTGATGGTTTTTGGTTACAACCGCATTCCGATTGTTCAATGGTTAAGAAGCCAAGCTCTAGAATCTTTGACGCATGCGCAAGAAGCTGGCGAGTTAACCACACATTTTGGCGGCCATCCGTCTTTAGGAATTGGGCCTTTGCTTGAAACTGAAAATCACGATATCGGCGACATTTTGCGCGAGTCTTTGGCGCATGAGCACAATTCTTTAATGCTTTACAGAGAGCTGCTAAAAATCGCAGAAGGCAATTCGATCTTGCTTGAAGAATATGCTAGAAGATTGATCTCAGAAGAAGAAATGCACATTGGCGAAGTTGACAAAATGCTGAGAAAATCTGGGGATATTGGAACTTACGAGAAGAAGTAGTTTGACTGCAATTAAGGGGTTAAGGGTTCAAATCCCAACAGCCGACACACATATGTTTTAAAAAAAATGAAAAAATTATTGCTGATTTTACTAATACTTCCCACCAATTCTTTTGCTGTTAGTGGAGGATGTCACCGCCAATCAAACCCATTTGGATATGCAAATTATGATGTATGCGAAGTTGCCGGAACCGGCTATAGCTGCGTTTCTTTAGAGGGAAAAGGCACTAGTGGTATTTCTTGTTTTCCGACACCCGCCTTGCAAGAAAAAGAAGAGCGCCGAGAAACAAATTCAATAAAGCGAAAAGGCAAATTTAGCGAAGACGGAATTAGTGAAAATTGGACTAATTAAGTTATGAAATTTTACAGATCAGCGGCAACTAAGTATGAGAGCAGTGTCCCAACTTTTAATGTTGATGGGTTGAAAATAATTAATTACTGCCACGGGTTAACAAATGTTTTTATTTGTGACGATGACGAGGCATTTGAAGCAGCGCTGGATGTGGTTAAAGCTGACGTTTCTACAGAGAATCTTGATTTATTATTGGCGCGCAAATTCTTTGATGGACATGTTCAACCAATCAAAGTTGAACGTCGAAATAGAGAAAATAAAATTGTTGTGATGGATTCAATTGGGCAGGCCTATGACAATTTTTATTTTACATCATCTCTAATAAAACTTCAGAGACATCTTGAAGGAAATATCTATTACGCCAGCACCGAAATTCAAAAAGATCATCACAGCTGTTATACTTTTACAGCTAAGGTTCTTAGCAAAATGTCTAGCACCTCAGATTTGGCTGAAGAATTAGAAGGCTATATTTTGGAAGAAACTAAATATGACTCTGCAAGAAGAAGAATTATAGAGTGCAAATATCCAGAAAGATTTGCGATTCTCTCTCAATCAAAAGAAGAGATTAGGCAGTATATGCAAGATGGTCTTTTTAACGAGGGAGAGATTTTTAATAATAAAGAAGGCGCGAGCCAGACATTTGAAGAAAAAATTTACAAACCCAGAACGTCCGGTGGAGTTACAACGCCTTATAGAGATAAAGGAAGTCCGGTTCCATCGCTATTAGATCATTTTCCTAGGAAGTACGCTCAAAAAATAGATAGTGTTGTGGAAATATTAGATCACGCACAACTGTCAGAAATTCTCGATAATCAAAGCTCTCAACATCTTACCTAGGAAAGATTGCTAAATATTGGTGCCGGATATGGTAGTGTTATTTTAGCAAAAAGCGCTATGAATCCAACGACTTCAAAACCTATGAACAAAGCCCATATAGCCAGTATTTCTATGGAAAAAGCTTAATCATGAAAAACAGTAAAAATATTGCAATTATCGGCGGCGGACCAAGCGGCTTAATGGCAGCCGAAATTATTGCGGCGTCAGGACATCGCGTCACAATTTATGATGCAATGCCCACCATGGGGCGCAAATTTTTGCTGGCCGGAAGAGGTGGCTTAAACCTAACTCATAGCGAGCCTTTAGAGAAATTTATCACGCGCTACTTTGAAGCTTCTAATTGGCTGGCGCCATATATCGAGGCCTATGATCCACAAAAATTACGAAAATGGTGTGAACAATTAGGAGAAGAAACTTTTATTGGCACTAGTGGCAGAATTTTTCCGCGCAGCATGAAAGCATCTCCACTGCTTCGGGCGTGGCTTAAAAGACTAGATAATCTTGGCGTGGAGTATCGCTTGCTTCACTTGTGGCAAGAATTTGATGGGGAGAATCTAATATTTAGCGATGCAGCTAAAAACATCATAAAAGTAAAAGCAGATGCCACCTTACTTGCGCTTGGCGGCGCCTCTTGGCCCCATTTAGGATCAACTGGTTCTTGGGTTGAGATACTTTCAAAATATGGGGTAAAAATTTCAGAGCTTCGCCCATCTAATTGTGGTTTTGTGACTAAATGGTCAGATCATTTAATAATAAAATTTGCTGGAACGCCCCTAAAATCCATCGCCATTAAACATAAAAAATTTTCTCACAAAGGCGAAATAATTATCACCAAACAAGGAATTGAAGGAGGCCCAGTTTATGCTTTGTCTTCTAGCTTGCGTGCATCAATTAAAAGCGAGGGCAAAGCGGTTTTATATTTAGATTTGCGACCCGAAATGTCGGTTGAAAAATTAGCCCAAAAATTACAAATCCGCAGCAAAGATTCACTTAGCAATTATTTGCGCAAAGCAGGATTTTCTGCGGTCGCAAGCGCCCTGCTCCATGAATTAATTCCCGCAGCTCAACTAGCCAAAACTAATTCGGAGACACTGGCAAACTATCTAAAAAATCTACCAATTACATTAACTGCAACCACCGATATCGCCCGCGCCATTTCCACCGCCGGAGGAATTAGCCGCGAATCTGTAGATGCAAATTTCATGTTAAAAACCAAACCCAGAGTTTTCGTAGCTGGTGAAATGCTAGACTGGGAAGCGCCCACCGGCGGCTATCTCTTACAAGGCTGCTTCAGCACAGCAGTAGCTGCGGCGAAAGGAATATTGGATTTTGTTAAATAATTTTTTTAGAAAAAAAAGCTCCATCTCACTTATCAGCAGGAAACTTAGGACGAAATAAATTAAGTATAACGCCCCCCTCGACCCCCAATTCCTGAATTTCAACACTTTAAAGAGAATGTTTTAGAGCTTCATCAATTGCAAAAAACTTAAAATCAAAACCGCTATTTAGCAGAACCTGCGGATAAACTCTCTGCCCAGAAAGCAAAAGTTCTTGCGCCATTTCTCCATAAACTAGCTTCATGGAAATTGCTGGAATGGTAAATAAACAAGGGCGATGCAAGCTTTTGGCAAAAGCGCGCGAAAACTCTTCGTTAGTGACATTGTTTGGAGAAGTTAAATTTACTGCCCCAGAAATATTATCTTTATTGATTAGATGAATTATTGCTGCCACCGCGTCGTCAAGCTGAATCCAGCTTAAATATTGCTTTCCGCCAGAAATTTTTCCTCCTAAACCAAGCTTAAAAGGTAGAGCCATTTTTTTGACAATGCCGCCATTTTTGCCAATAACGACTCCTGTTCTAAGCAATATGGTGCGAACTTTTCCTTGCGCTTCTTTTGCCGCTTTTTCCCAGTCAGAGCATAAATTCTGCGAGAAAAGTTTTTGTGCTGTTGGATGCGAGGTTTCGTGAAAAATTGTGCTATCTGAGGTGCCGTAATATCCTATTGCTGAACCGCTAATAAAAAGACCGGGCGTATTTTCTGGGCTCATTATTTTTCCAACCAGCCTTTGCGTCAAACCAATGCGGCTTTGATATATCTCATATTTTTTCTTTTTGTTCCAGTTCTGAGAAATGGGCTCTCCACAAAGATTTATGATGATGTCATAATCAAATTTCTTATCATCAAGATCTCCAATGTAAGAAATTTTATCCTGTTTTTTTGTGGTCGCTTTTCTGCTTAAAACCGTGATTTCTTGTTTTAATTTAAGCAGTTCTTCACAAAGCTTTGCACCAATAAAGCCGGTTCCTCCGGTGATTAAAAACTTATATTTTTTTTGCGAAAGATCTGGCATTTTTAAAATAATTATTTGGTTGCTGCTTTTTAATAAAAAGCAGTTCTGAAGAAGCTTCCAAGAAGTCACTTAAGGACACTCTGAAAAACCTACCACCCATCTCTAAAAATCACTAAATTTCTTTTAAAAATCTTCAAAAAGATCCAAATAATCCCTTGCAATAAAGGGGGTTTAGCCCACTATTCGCAGAGCTTCACAGCTATTTGAATTCAGTTT
>CANEVP010000042.1 GCA_947442475.1 Rickettsiales bacterium | reverse complement strand
ATAACAACTTGGTACTTGCGTCATTACGGTCGGATCGCCAGTTGGAATATAGGTTGGAGCGCTAGTTGGTACTTCGTTTGGTTGGTTAGTAATTGGATCGGCGGTAGGCTCAAGGGTTAGTTCAAAGCTTGGTGGATTAGTTGGTTCACCAGTTGGCAATTTAGTTGGTTTAACTGAAGGTCTAAAAGTTGGAGCTTTAGTTGGAAGTTCAGTTGGAGAGTTGGTCGGAATCACCACTGGTCTTAAAGTTGGAGATAGGCTTGGAACTACTATTGGTATATTAATTGGAGATTGGGTTGGAAAATTTGAAGGTTTTCTTTGGCCTGGAACGATACCTAGTCTTCTTTCGTGGTTTTGATTTTCTACGGCGTTTGGTATCTCTATAAAAATAGTGTTTTCAAATTCATCTATCTCGCTTTGTGTTTTTACGTTGTAGGCTTCTCGTAGAAGTTCATCGGTTGTTAAGGTTCTTGTCTGGGTGGCTGATTTTGCTAGAGAAATTAAAGAAAAAAAAGCTAACCCCTTTAGAGCGCTTGTTGCAGAAAATGGTAGTGATAGATGTGATGGCGCTGAAATATTAGCTCTTTTAGAAGCAGATTGTCGTTCTTTTTCTGGTGTAACGATTGCCTCTGGAATCGTCGGTTCTAAAGTGGAATAAGCCAGTGGTAGGGTAGTGGGTGCTCCTTGGAAAGTAGTAGGAATTACTCTTTGAGATCCATCTCCAGTAATTCCGATGTAAAAAACATACGGATCTTGAGGGCTGCCATCATGTTCGATTAATTCAAGTTTGTCAGAGTATTTATAAATTGGAGGTGGAAGGAGTTTTCCAGCTGAGTCAACTGCTGATATAAATTTTGGGTATGGGCCTTCTCGATTAAGTGCTGTATAAACTAGGTAGCGCGGGTAGTGTAGTTTATTTAATTTAGAACCAATTGTTGCTGACTGATCGGCATTAAAATCTGGTATTGCGCGAACGTTGGATCCAAGCACTGTTTCTAATGCGTCGCGCGAAGTTTGTTCGGCATTATTCTCTACCAATCTGTCTCCCAAGACGGACATATTGCCGTTGGCTAGAGATCGTAAAATTTCGAGTGTAAAGGATGAAGAATAAGGATTGGTCGGCTTCTTTATGGTAACATATTTGTTCACTTCAGCCGAATGAACCAGTCGGTTGTTGGTTATGCTGATGTCGTTTGGTTGGATGCCTAAGTTTCTCTCTAACGCTGCAACTATGTGAGATGGAATTGAGCTTTTGAGTTCTTCGTCAACAAAGAAGCTAGTGAGCCAAGCAACTTTTGATTCAATTGGGCCTAGATTCTTTTTATTGGTACCAACTGGGTCAACGTAAGAGGCTTTAAAACTGCCATCTTCATTTTTTGTAACGTGAAGACCAGCAACTTGAGAATCAGCAAGAGGAACTGGTATTACTAGCTGCTTGAGGCTTTTAGTGTTTTTAAAATTTTCAAAACTTTCGAGTAAACTATGCTTAGCTCTACGGGTTTCTTTGCTAGCGTAGGAATGGCTTATCGGCAATAGCATCGCATTGCCGGGCATTAGTTTTGCTAATGTTGAATCAAAATCTTTTTCGTGAAATAGAGCTCTGGCTCGGCGGGCTTGAAATTGTTCTAATGATTCGCCGATCTCTTTTTTTAGAGATTCTGCAATATCAAAAACAGCCAGAGCGGTTCCATCAAAATTTAATACATCATCCTTAGCAATCGCCGCAGCTTGATCTTTTTTTCGCTGCTGCTCACGTGCTCTTCTCTTTTGGTTCTTGGTTTGTTTTTTTTCTTCAGCTGTTAATTTTTTAGACATGCAGCTTGATTAAAAATGATGAGAAATTCCAAGTTTGATAATTCCAAGATTTATCGGGGCCGAGATACTTCTGTAATAGTAGGCACCTTGAGGGATCCCTCCTTTGGCGATAAAGTTTTGGATGTTATATTCTAAATTGAAATCGGTATTTTGGTTGTAATGCATTTTTAAGCCCGCTCCGTAAAACATAGTAGTAGCAGTGCCATTGCGTATTGTAGTGCGCAGAGCTTCAGCAGGAGCACTACCTGCATCAAGTGCATATATATCAGATCCGCGAGTTCTTATGTTGTAAGAAACTGCGGCATATCCCACAGTGAAAAATGGAGAGAATCTCTCAGAGGCGTCGTAACCGAAATCTACTTTTGCACCATATCTATTATTGATTTTTAATCTTTGTAGGCGTTGATCACTTTGCTGAACTTTCGATCGACCGCTTCCCAGCTGTTCAAAAATCAGACTAGGAGCAACAAAGAATTTATTAAAATTAAAGGCGTATTTGTAATCTATTCCAATCCCGTAGCTATCACCTCTACTAACGTGATCAGTTAATATTTGTTCGTAAGTGTAGTCAGTGCTTCTGGCGGATGAAACTTCGTAGTAACTAGTGGAAGTATTTAACAAATTAATTCCCAAGTAATGTCCCTGAGTTTTGTTAGGTGAAGAAGTTACAACTTTGGGCTCTTCAACCGGTGTAGTAACGATTAGTGGTTCTGGGTTTTGTGGTAATTTACGACGTGTGATTTTTTTGGCCTTGGTTGAAATTTGGTTTAGGGCAAATGGGTCAGCAGTAGGTAAGATTTTTTGCGCAGAGTTTTTATTCAAAAGTGAATTGAAGTCGACCTTCGAAAAAGGCTTAACATTCTGTGCAAAAGAGGCCGAGTAAGATATAAAGAAAACGGAACTTAATGTGAGAATAAAAGTTCTTTTCATGAGTTTTTTTAAGACTTCAATTTGTTAATAATTTTCTCGCAAGCGGCGTCAGATGTAATTCCGAAATGCTTGAATAAATCTTCTGCTTTGCCAGACGCGCCAAAATCATTCATGCCGATGAAGATTCCGTTAGCGCCAATAAATTGGTGCCAGCCTTGAGCAATTCCGGCCTCAATTGCAACTTTTAAAACAGTAGAATCGCCCAAAATTTTCTTTTTGTAGGCGGTATCTTGTTGTTCGAAAAGTTCCAAACAAGGCATCGAAACTATACGTGCGGCAATTTTTTGATTTTGTAACTTTTCTTTAGTTTCAATTGCAAGAGAAACTTCTGAACCTGTTGCAATAATAACCACATCAGGCTTTTGCGCGTCTGAAATTATATATCCACCAAATTTACAGGAATTTTCTTTCTTAAATTCCGCCGGCAAAAACGGCAAATTCTGACGAGTCAAAACCATCGCTGACGGAGTTGATTTGGTCTGCAAAGCAATCTCAAAGCATTCAATAGTTTCTGCGGCATCAGCTGGCCTAAAGACATTTAAGTTTGGCACGCCGCGCAGCATTGCTAAATGTTCAATTGGTTGATGGGTTGGACCATCTTCGCCAAGACCAATTGAGTCGTGAGTAAAAATGTAAACCATTTGCTGTTTCATCAAAGCGGCAAGGCGAATTGCTGGCTTCATGTAATCAGAGAAAACCATGAAAGTTCCGCCAAATGGCACGAATTTGCTGTGCAATGCCAAGCCGTTCATAATCGCGCCCATGGCGTGTTCGCGCACGCCGTAATGGATGTAGCGACCTTCAAAATTATTTTTAGAGATTGATTTTGTGTGAGAAGTTTTAGTTAAAACCGATTCAGTTAAATCAGCAGAGCCTCCAATTAATTCAGGCAACTCGCCAGTTAAAAATTCGAG
Organism: Rickettsiales bacterium; assembly: GCA_947442475.1. GTDB lineage: Bacteria > Pseudomonadota > Alphaproteobacteria > Rickettsiales > UBA1997 > UBA2645. The sequence goes on along the minus strand of CANEVP010000042.1, from coordinate 9,855 downwards.
CGCGATTTGTGAAGATTTGCGGGTTGCTTGCTTCGGCTTTTCAACAAAAAGTTTTTCTTTAAATGAGGCAAGTTTTTGTGAGAAATCTTGTGGCAATTCTTTGTTTAAAATGCGCTCTAATTCGCCAGCTTTTGCGGCGTCAATTTTAGCAAATTTTTCTTCCCAATTTTTTCTAACGCCAGCCGATCTTTTACCTGCTTCCAACCATTTGTCGCGTAAGTCTTGCGGCAATTCAAAAGCGGCATTTTCCCAACCTAAAATTTGGCGAACTTTTAAAATTTCTTCCGCGCCCAAAGGTGAACCGTGAGCTTTTTCAGAGCCGGCTTTATTTGGTGAGCCAAAACCAATAGTAGTTTTGCAAGCAATCATTGTCGGCTTGTCAGAATTTTGGGCGGCGTTCAGGGCGGCGCGAATTTCATCAAAATTGTGACCGTCAATGGCAATTACATTCCAGTTACAAGCTTCAAAACGCATCTGCATATTTTCAGAAGTGGTGATTGAAGTTTTGCCATCGATTGAAATTGAGTTGTCGTCCCAAAGTACAACTAATTTGTTTAGTCCCAAATGTCCGGCAACAGAAATTGCTTCTTGAGAAATTCCTTCCATCAAACATCCGTCTCCCGCAATTACGTAAGTTTTGTGATTGATAAAATCTTCGCCAACACGCGCCGCAAGCATTCTCTCTCCCAAAGCAAAACCAACCGCGTTAGCAAGGCCTTGACCAAGTGGCCCAGTAGTTGTTTCAATTCCGGCTAAATGACCAAATTCTGGATGTCCGGCGCATTTGGCGTGAAGCTGACGAAAATTTTTCAAATCATCAATTGAGATATCTTCGTAACCAGTGAGGCAAAGCAAAGAATAAAGCAGCATCGAACCATGTCCAGCTGACAAAACAAAACGATCGCGATCTAACCAATCAGGTTTTTTTGCATCAAATTTTAAAAACTCAGTAAAGAGAACTGTGGCAACATCAGCCATTCCCATTGGCATGCCGGGATGTCCTGAATTAGAGCGCTCAACGCCATCAATTGATAAAAATCGCACGCAATTTGCAAGGCTGAAACTCAAGTCGTTTTTAATCATTTTTGAGAAAGTAGGAGTAAGAAATGTTTGATTGCTTTTTTTGTGAAGCTCGCGGAAATTACGATCGCTTTTCGTGAGAATCAACTTCCAAAATCCCTCATTTCACATCTCAATGCAAAAAAAAATAATCCAGCAAATCAGAAATTCTGAAGGTGACTATGTTCCTCTTTTTAGATTGCTTCCAAATCTTGTAACTCTTGCCAGTTTGTGCATCGCGCTTACCGCAATTCGCTATGCCAACCAAGGAAACTTTGCTGTTGCCTCAGCATTTTTGCTTTTTGCCGGCTTCATGGATGGGGTGGATGGAAGGCTAGCTCGCTTCTTTAATTCTAGTTCAGATTTCGGGGCGCAGCTTGATTCGCTAGTTGATTTCGTAAATTTCGGCGTCACTCCCGGTTTTGTAATTTATGCTTGGGTTAATTCTTACGGTGATATGCAAGGTTTAGATTGGGCTTTGGTGCTATTTTTTGCGGTTTGCAGCGCGATTAGATTGGCTCGCTTCAATGTTGATTTAACTCGCGAAGTGGTGAACCTAACTTTAGAAAAATATTTCTTCAAAGGAATTCCGGCCCCAGTGGGAGCTGCAATGGCAATGTTGCCAATGGTTTTAACTTACGAATTCGGCAATGGTTTTTACTCAGATCCGGTTTTGGTAATTACCTATATGTCAGTTTTGGCAGTGCTGATGGCAAGTCGTATTCCGACAATTTCGATCAAAAAAATTCCCATCAGAAATGACAGTGCTTACATCACTTTATTGATTTTGGGTTCAATAATCATCGGCCTTTTGACTAAGCCTTGGCTTACTTTGGCGGTTATTGGCATTACTTACGCAATCTCAATTCCCATCACAACTTTCTTCTACGTAAAAATCGAATTTCTCTCAAAAAATAACAAAAAAAAATAAGTCCATGCAGAAAAAAATTCTTATTTTAAACGGCCCAAATCTGAATATTTTGCACAAGCGTGACAAGTCAGTTTACGGCGAAGCATCGCTAACAAAAATTGAACATGATTGCACGGAACTTGCCAAAGAACTTGATTTGGAAGTGGAGTTGAAACAGTCAAATAGCGAAGGCGAATTGGTAAATATCATCCAAGAAGCTATCGATAATTTTGACGGCATCATCATCAACGCTGCAGCTTACACTCATACTTCAATTGCCATCCGCGATGCTTTGGAAATTTTTCAGGGTCCAAAAATCGAACTGCATATTTCCAACATCTTCAAACGCGAAGAATTCCGCCAAAACTCTTTTCTAAGTGATGTGGTTGACGCCGTGATTTCTGGTCTTGGTGTTGATGGCTATTCCATCTCATTACTTGCAATGAACAACATGGTAAATAACTAGAACCATGCTTCCTCTAAAAATCTCTGAAATTTCTAAATCATTTTCGCGTCCGGTTTTGGACGCAGTTAGTTTTGATGTTAAGGCCAATGAAATTTTTGGTTTCATCGGGCTTAACGGCATGGGAAAAACCACTCTGATTAAAATTATTCTCGATCTTCTCGATCAAGATAATGGTGAAGTAGAAATCTTTGGCGTGTCTCGCGTTCTGCCGCAAGCCCGTAAAAAAGTTTGTTACTTGCCAGAAAAATTTTCGCCTTCAGCTCACTTAAAAGGTGAAGAATTTGTGAAATTCGTTTTAGATTTTTATGGCAAAAAATATGACGCCAAAAAAGCGCAAGAAATTTGCAAAAATCTTGATCTGCGTTTCGAGGTTTTAAAACAAAAAGTGACCAAATATTCCAAAGGCATGACGCAAAAGCTCGGGCTTTTGGCTGTTTTTTTGTCGCAAGCCGAATTAGTAATTTTAGATGAGCCAATGAGTGGCTTAGATCCAAAAGCCCGCATTGCTCTAAAACGCGAACTTCTGTCTTACAAAGCAGAAGGTAAAACCGTTTTCTTCAGCTCACATATTTTGTCCGACATGGATGAAATATGCGATTCAATTGCAGTTTTAAACAATGCCAAAATTGTTTATCACGGAACTCCGCAAGGCTTCAAAAACAAGCATGCGCAAGATAGTTTGGACAAGGCCTTTTTAAAAGAAATCGGAGTAAATTAATGACTGCACAAATTATTAACGGCAAAGAAATTGCCGCCGCAATGAAGCTAGAAATTGCGACACAAATTGACGAAATCAAAAAGAAATTTCACGTCACGCCAACTCTTGCTGTAATCTTGGTGGGCAACGACCCAGCCAGCGAAATTTACGTTGGCAACAAAGAAAAAGCGGCGCACGTTGTTGGCATGAACTCAATTCAATTCAAACTTGCTGCTGATATTTCTGAATCAGAATTAATCAGCAAAATCAAAGACCTAAACGAAGATAAAAAAATTCACGGAATTTTGGTGCAATTGCCTTTGCCAAAACACATCAATCCGCGCAACGTAATTCACGCAATTGATTATCGTAAAGACGTTGACGGCTTCAATGTTATCAATGTCGGCAAGCTTTCGGTGGGCGATGTTGAAGGTGAAGATAAAGCCTCAGTTCCTTGTACACCCTTGGGCTGCGTTCACTTATTAAAAACTGTTAAAGGTAATGATTTGGCCGGTTTAAAAACTTTAGTAATTGGCTCATCAAATATTGTTGGGCGACCTCTAGCGCGACTTTTAATGCTTGAAAGCTGCACTGTTACAATCGCTAATCGCTCAACCAAAGATTTAAAAGCTGAGTGTTTGCAAGCTGATGTAATCATTTCTGCGGCTGGTGTGCCAAATTTAATCACGGCTGACATGGTTAAAAAAGGGGTTGTAGTGATTGACGTGGGTATCAACAGAATCACGCTTGCGGACGGTAAAACCAAATTGATTGGCGATGTTGATTTTGAAGGCGTCAAAACCGTCGCCTCTGCAATTACTCCAGTGCCTGGTGGAGTAGGCCCAATGACTATCGCTTACTTACTAAAAAACACGCTAGATTGCTGTCTAAAAATTATTAACTAACTATTTTAATTAACTTAAAGGAAACGACTATGTCAGACGAAGTAACAACTTTAATCAATCAAGCCAAAGACCAAGCTAGAAAAGAAAATATCAAAAACTTTTTTTTCAAAAATAGCAAAATCTTGTCGCGCCTTGCCATCACTGCGCTGCTGCTGATGATTGTAGCTCTTGGAATGAACTCTTTTCAAAATTCACGCCAAGCAAAATATTCAGAAATTTTTCATCAATCTTTGATCTACCAACAACTTGGTGACGAAGCTGCTTCGCGCGCCGAATTGCAAAAAATTTACGACGCAAAAATGGCGCCAAGTGGCGTTAGATCTTTGGCATCCATACGTTTAGCGGCAATCTATTTTAATGAAGGCAACAGAGTCGAAGCTGAAAAGATTTACGCCGAAATCGGCAAATGCGGATCTTGCGACGCTTATATTCGCGATCTTGCTGGTTTGCTTTTAGTAAAAAGCTGGATGTCTGATGAAGCTGAAGTCATTAAAGAAGACATCGCGGCGCGTGTTGAAAAAGTCGAAAATTCCAACAAAGTTTTGAAATATTACGTCTCAGAGCAAAGAGCTTTTCTTGAAGCGCAAAAAGGCAACTTTGAAAAATCTCATCAGATTCTTGAGCTAATTGTTAAAAGCCCAGAAAGCCCTCTAGCTTTGAAAGAACGCGCTAAAGATGGCATCAAAATTCTAATTTCAAAAGGCTTCGAACCAAAAGTTGAAGTTAAATTGGAAGAAAAAAAGTAGATGAAAAAATCAGCGCTAATTCTTTTTTCCATCACAATTCTAGCGCTTTCTTCTTGTTCAAAAGATGAAGATTATGATCGTGCCAAAGCGGTTTCGGCCTTTACCAATCTTGATTTGATAAAGGTTGATCCAGCTTTGGAAGAGGTCGAAATCACGATTCCCACTCAGCAAAAAAATTTAACCTGGTCAGGTTCAGCAAGTTCGCAAAATCAGCAAATCGAAAATTTTTCTAAAACTTTCTCGCAAAGGCGTTGGTCGAAAAAAATCTCTTTCGATAAATCATTAAAAATTTGGTCATTTTACAGCGGCATCAAAGAAGACCGCTTCGTTTTTTCTCCGATCATTAAAGAAGATAAAGTTTTTTTACTCGATAGCGGCGGTACGCTGCAGGCTTATGAAATTAAGAGCGACAAAAAAATCTGGAAAACACGAATCTTCCCGCGCCAATATTTAAAAAATTATCAAACCCCAAAAATCGGCTATTTTAGCGGCAAGATTTTCGCTGTTGCGGGCATCAATAAAATCGTCGCGGTAAATGAGGCTGACGGCAAAGTTTTTTGGTCAAAAGACATCTCGTCAATTCCGGTTTCTTCTCCCGTTTCTGACGGCGAATTAGTTTACGTTTCAACCAACGACAACAAACTTTACGCCTTTAACGTAGGTGACGGCGAGCTGCAATGGACGCAGTCGGGCATCTTGCGTCCAACAGCAATTTTTGGCGCGGCGGATCCGGTAATTTACAAAAATTCGGTGATTGTTTCTTACTCATCTGGCGAAGTTTACGCCGTAAATAAAAAAACCGGTGAAGCGATTTGGTCGCAAAATTTAAACATCAGCAAAGCAACAAATTCTGACTTTTATTTAAACGATGTTGATGCAACTCCCGTGGTCAAAGATGATGTAATTTATGCCATCGGAAATGCTGGCTTGATGATGGCAATGAAGCTCAAAGACGGCAATTATTTGTGGAAAAAAGAAATCGCCGGCATCATTGATTTTTGGATTGCCGGAGACTTCATATTTGTGATTAATAACGACAATAAATTGCTCGCCGTAAATAAAAAAACCGGCGGCATTAAATGGATTTCGCAATTGCCGAATTTGAAAAAAGAGAAAAAACCAGAAAGCAAAATTCTTTACAGCGGCGTGGTAATGGCGGGCGATCACTTGCTAATTTCTGAATCCAGCGGCGAGTTGTTAATTGCAAATCCGCTAGACGGAAAAATTGAAAGAAGTTTTGCCCTGGGCAAAAAAATCTCCCACGCGCCGGTGGTGGTTAATGACAAAATTTACTTCTACATAATTGGAAAATATTTAATCGACTTAATCGAGCTTGAGTAATTCGAGTCCAACAATCTCCCTAAAAAATGACAACACTCAAATCTCTTCCCGAAAAATACGACGCTAAAACTCGCGAAAAATTTTGGCAAAATCACTGGGCGCAAAAAAAGATTTTCGCTTGGAAAAATGATTTACCTAAAGCGCAAACTTTTGTAATCGACACGCCGCCACCCACTGTTTCAGGCGTTCTTCACATGGGTCACGTTTTTTCTTACACGCAGGCCGACTTTGTCGCGCGTTTTCAGCGTATGTCGGGAAAAGATGTTTTTTACCCAATGGGCTTTGACGATAACGGCCTGCCAACCGAGCGTTTAGTTGAAAAAATTATCGACAAAAAAGCAGGAGTTTTTGAGGCAGAAAACGGTCGCGGATCTTTTGTTAAAAAGTGTCGCGAAGTTGTTGATGAAGCTGAAAAAGAATTTGAAATTCTTTTTAACTCAATTGCGCTTTCGGTTGATTGGGAGCAAAAATACCAAACAATTTCCCCCGAATCGCAAAAAATTTCGCAAGCCAGTTTTGTTGATTTATATCGCAAAGGTTTGGTTGAAAAAAAATTTGAACCAGTTTTTTGGGATATTTCTGACCGCACCGCTTTGGCGCAAGCTGATTTAATCGACAAAGAAGTTGAAGGCGTGATGAATTATATTGAGTTTGAAATTGAAGATTCAGACGAGAAAATAATCATCATGACAACGCGCCCCGAGCTTTTGCCCGCTTGCGTTGCGGTGATGGTTCACCCAGAAGATGAACGCTACAAAAAATTCCACGGACAAAACGCCATCACGCCACTTTTTGGCGTTAAAGTTCAAATTATCGCTGATTCAGATGTTCAAATCGACAAAGGCACCGGCGCGGTGATGTGCTGCACTTTTGGCGATGAAACGGATATTAAGTGGCGTAGGAAATACAAGTTGCCGTTGCGAGTTATGATAAGACCTGATGGCAAGATGTGCGATATTTATTTTTACACTTTCAGAGAGGAAATTAGCTATTATTTCTTTGAATATACTGATTCAAACACAACAACAAATACTTGTACGCCTAGAGGATATTTTAAAGAAAATAATTGCATTAACCTCAAAATATTCTCTGAAAATTACATAAATTTAGCAGCTGGCAAAACCATCAAACAAGCCAAAGAAGCAATCGTTGAAGCTCTAAAAGGAAAAAATATTCTACTCAAACAAGAAAAAATTACTCGCGCGGTTAAATGCGCCGAGCGTTCGGGCGTGCCAATTGAAATTTTGGTTGCGCCGCAATGGTTTATAAAAATTCTCGATAAAAAAGAACTGCTGAAAAGCAAAGCCAATGAATGCAATTGGTTTCCCGAATATATGAAAGTGCGAATCGATCAATGGATTGATGGTTTGCAATGGGATTGGTGTATTTCTCGCCAGCGTTTTTTTGGCGTGGCGTTTCCAGTTTGGTATTCAAAAAGGGCGGGCGAAGAAGGAAAAATTTTGGTTGCCGAAATTGACCAACTTCCGTGCGATCCAAATGTTGATTTGCCGCGTGGATACAACCGCGAAGAAGTTAGCGCCGAAACCGACATTATGGACACTTGGGCGACTTCGTCAATTTCACCACAGCTTTCAAGCAAAGGAATTTCCAGCGAAATTTCATTTGACAAGCAGCGCCACGAAAAACTTTTCCCCGCAGATTTGCGCCCGCAAGCGCACGAAATTATTCGCACTTGGGCGTTTTACACGATTGTGAAATCGGCGTTGCACCAAAATTCAATTCCTTGGAAAAACCTGATGATTTCAGGCTGGTGCTTGGCTTCTGACAAAACCAAAATGAGTAAATCAAAAGGAAATGTGGTAACCCCAACTTCACTAATTGAAGAAAAGGGTTCGGACATTGTGCGCTATTGGGCGTCAACTTCGCATTTGGGAGCTGACACTGCTTACTTGGAAGACGTCTTTAAAATTGGCCAAAAATTAATCACCAAACTTTTCAACGCGGCGAAATTTGCTTCGATGAATTTTGCGATTTTGGATGTAAATAACGCACAAGAAAACATCACAGAAGCTGCGGATTTGTGGATTTTAAGCCGTTTGCAGCAAACCGCAAAACGCGCTACTAGGGAGTTCGAAAAATTCGAATATGCGCGCGCACGTGAGGCGATTGAAGAATTTTTTTGGCGCGATTTTTGCGACAATTATTTAGAAATTTGCAAAGTTAGATCTTACGGACTTGCTGCAGAAAAGCTTGCAGGCATTGAGTTTTCTGAAGCTAAGAAGAAAGAAATTTTAGCCAAACAGCAAAGCTCAATTTTAACTTTAAAAATTTGCCTCAACGCTTTGTTGAAACTTTTAGCGCCATTTATTCCTCACATTTGCGACGAAATTTATTCGACAATTTTTGTCGAAGAATTTGAAAAAACTCAATCAATTAACGCGCGCGGCAACTGGCCAAAATTGGGTGAAGAATTTTTTAACGAGAAATATTTTGAAATGGGTGAAGGCGCGCTAGCCGTGATTTTTGAGGTTCGTAAGTTTAAGTCAGAGCAGAATATTTCGATGAAAACTACGGTGAAAAAAATTGTGGTGAACTCGGAAAAAGATTTAACGCAAATCGCGCAAGATTTGAAAAATGTTTGCAATGCAGAAGAAATCGAATTTGTAAAAAATGGTAAAATTGTTGAAGTAATTTTATAATTTTTTTGCGATGCACGCCCACACCGTTGTTCACGAAAATAACTCTAAAACCAAGCAACAAGCAGCTAAAAAAAGCACGCTGGTTAGTGTTGTAATCAATATTGCACTTGCCACGGCGCAAATTTTTGTCGGAATTTTTTCTGGCTCAAATGGTTTGATTGCTGACGGTATTCACTCGCTCTCTGATTTATTTTGTGACTTTGTGGTTCTATTTGCCAACCATCACAGCAGCAAAGATGCTGACGAAGATCATCATTACGGGCATCAACGCTTTGAAACTGCGGCTTCATTATTTCTTGGTCTGTCGCTGCTTGTAGTTGGTCTAGCGATGCTTTGGGGCGCGGGGCATAAAATTATTTATCCGGTTGCAGCGGCAACAATTCAAATTCAAGCCTTGTGGGTGGCAATTACGGCGCTGATAACTAAAGAAATTTTATTTCGTTACATGCTTGCCGTTGCCACAAAAGTGCGTTCTTCAATGTTGGTGGCAAATGCTTGGCACGCCAGATCTGATGCGGCTTCATCATTTATTGTGGCAATTGGAATTATTGGCGCCTTGATGGGTTATCCGGTGTTAGATGCGGTTGGTGCTTTGGTGGTTGGTTTGGTAATTATTAAAACCGGTTTTGAATTTTCTTGGGATGCTTTGCATGATTTGATGGATCGCGCCGCATCAAAAGAAGAAATTGTAAAAATTCGCGAGCTGGTGAGCGCCACACCAAAAGTTTTGGGCTGTCACGATTTGCGCACCAGAAAAATGGGCGACATGATTTTGGTGGATATTCACATCGAGGTGAAAGGCGAAATTACAGTGCGCGAAGGTCATGAAATTGTGCTTGCGGTAAGAAACCGCGTAATGGCAGATTTGCCGGTGCTAGACGTGATGATTCACATTGATCCAGTTTAGATTTTAGCTATTTTCTTTCGTTAAAAATCTTGAATTTTCCGCCCCAGAGTGGAAAATTCAGCAATACAGCCTTAACCCACATCCCAAGCTCTTTAACAGGCAATTAAATTCCCTCAAATTTACCATCAAAATGACATTTAAGCAGCGCTTCAAATTAAAAGCCT
>CANEVP010000041.1 GCA_947442475.1 Rickettsiales bacterium | reverse complement strand
CCATACTTTTCACAATCTCTTGGAAGCGGACGTTGCTCTGTCTTAATCGTGAAGTCGTGAATTTTTCCAGAATAGCATTTTGAAACTGAAATTATTTTTCCGTCTTCGGACTTGATGGTGTGAGTCTTTTGCAAGTGCGATAGTAAAGCAATGTGCACAAAACTTGATCCTCAATTTTCAACTAATTCTCTAAATTCTTCGATCGAAACTCCCGCTAAATGCAGGAAGTTTCTTGGAGATTTGGAGAGTTTGGAGAAGTTTAGGCTCATGAAATTTTTTGGGTTGTTGTAGGAAATTTAGCTGAGTTGAAATGGTTGCTGTTTCGCAAGGGTTCTAATATTTAATTGATACTTATCAGGAAGATTTACCTAAGCAAAATAAGTGCTACGCTCAGGCCAAAAGCATCTTGGGATTAGAAAATTGGCATAATGTTTTTAGGGAAACTTGTGCAATCAAAGATTTTAACCCAGAACAAAAATACGGCAGCAGCAATAAGTCGGTAAAAGATATTTTTCCAACAAGCAAGTTCAGAGCCCTAGATTTAACAAGCTTAGTGAGCAGAAGAAGTGGCCAGATCGCACCAGAAGATCAATCAACCCATCACTCGAGATAATTTCTTGATTGATTATTTCAGCTGAGAATTTCCTGTCGCATCCTCAGCTACAACTTTCTCCACCCCAACCTTTCTCCTCGTCAAATTTTTTCTAAGCGCTGCTGACAAATCTTTTTTCTGCTGTTTTTTTTCGCGCTGTCTTTGCTCTCTTTCTGCTTCTCTTTTCATTAGTCGCTCGCACTGATTTCAAATTGTTTCAGATATAAATTGGCATAAGCGCCACCTTGATCAAGCAGCTCTTGGTGCGTGCCTTGCTCAACAATTGCACCATTTGAAATCACCACAATTTTATCGGCGTGAATCACGGTTGAAAGGCGGTGAGCAATTACCACGGTGGTTCTGTTTTTAGTCAATTTTGCCAAAGCATCTTTAATTAATTTTTCTGAAATCGGATCTAAAGCCGAGGTTGCTTCGTCTAAAAGCAAAATCGGCGCATCGTAAAGAATGGCGCGCGCAATCGCAATTCTTTGGCGCTGACCTCCTGAAAGGCGAATACCATTTTGCCCAACTTTGGCGTGATATTTTTCTGGCAATTCGCGGATAAATTCATCGGCTTCTGCCATTTTTGCCGCATTAATAATTTGCTCTTCAGTGGCTCCTTCTTTGCCGTAGCGGATATTTTCTAGAATCGTATCATCAAACAACATCACCTCTTGATTCACCACCGACATTGAGCTGCGCAGAGATTTTAAAGTAAGATCACGAATATCATGCGAATCCAATTTCACCGCGCCGCCTTGTGGATCGTAGAAGCGCAAAATCATATTCATGATTGTCGATTTACCGCCACCCGAATGTCCAACTAGCGCAACGGTTTTGCCCGCCTCAATTTTGAAGCTAACATTTTTTAGCGCCGCCCTGTCTTCAACGTAACTAAATTGCACATTTTCAAATTCGATTTCGCCTTTGACTCCGGCCAAAGAAATCGCATTTGATTTATCAACAATAGTCGCTTTTTCATCAAAAGTTTGATAAAGACGGCTCGCCGCGGCGAGACCCATCTGCACTCCCGAGTTCATGTTAGAAACTGATTTTAGGGGCTTATAAGCCATCATCATCGCAGCAAAAAACGAGAAGAAGGCTCCCGGCGTTGTTTGTCCGGTAATAACTTGATGTCCGCCATACCAGATCACCGCTGCAATACCAACGCCCGCCAAACTTTCAACGAAGGGAGATGCAATCAAAGAAATGCGCGAGATTTTTTTGCCCATGGCAAAAATGCTCTCAACGATTTGCGACATTCTTCTTACTTCAAAATCTTCACAGTGATAGGCTTTTACTAGCTTGGAATATTGCAAAGTATCACTCATTTGCGAGTTAAACTTGCCCGACATTTCTTGGTTTTTGAAAGACAATTTGCGCAACCTTCTGCCCAATTTATAAATTGGATAACCAGCCAAAGGAAAGCCGATGAAAGCAACCAAGGCAAGTTCAAGACTTTGGTTAAACATCACTGCAATCAAAGCCAACAAGGTTAAAAGCTGCTTCACAAAACCATTCAACACTGTATTGATCACGCCAACAATTGAGTTCACCTCGTTTAAAACACTCGCCATCATGTCACCGGAAGATTTGCTGTGCAGCTTAGAAATATCTGACTTGATAAAGTGTGAGTAAAGTCGGATACGCAGATCAGACATGATGCGTAGCGACAAAACATTCATGGTTAAAAGTTGGAAGTAAGTAGAAAACCCTTTCACCACTGTGATGATTAAAACTACGATCGGAATGATGATTAAAGCGTTGGTATTTTTCTCAACAAATACCGAATCCAGCGCCGGCTTAATCAGCCAAGCATTCAATGAGGTGGTCGCCGCAATCACCAACATCAAAGAAATCGAAACCATAAAAGTTTTCCAATGCGGAAAAATATATTCTCTAGTGATGCGTTTAGTTAAATACCACGTGCTGTCATAGTTTATTGGCTTGGATTCTTGTGACATAAAATTAGGAATTTCGATTTAAGAATTTAGAATTTAGGCTTGTCTTTATTACTTCAGCAGCATCTTTGCTTACACAATCTAATTCCTAATTCTTAATTTCCAGTGCTCAATATTTTTACCTCTTTCAAAGAAGTTTTTGCTGCTTCCTTACAAAAAATTGCCCAAGAAAATCACCTTGAAATTTCTGATGCTGATTTAAAAAACTTCACGGTTGAGCCAGCAAAAGAGCGCTCGCATGGCGATTTAGCCTGCAACATTGCGATGATTGTCACCAAAAAATTTGCGACAATTGAAAGCCTAAATAACCCAAGAAAATTGGCACAAAAAATTATCAAAAATATCTCTGACGAAAATGTGGTGAAACTTGAAATTGCAGGCCCTGGTTTCATCAATATTTTTTTGCGAACCCAAGTTTTTTACAAAATTATTTCCAATCTTCTTGAAGAAAAAAAATTCCAATTTCCCAATCTTGGCCATGGTGAAAAAATTAATTTGGAATATGCGTCTCCCAACCCTACGGGCCCAATTCACGTTGGTCACACTCGCGGCGCAATTTACGGCGATGTTTTAGCATCACTTTTGCAAAAAGTTGGCTACGATGTTTTAAAAGAATATTACATTAATGACGCCGGAAGTCAGATTAACACTTTGCTCAAATCAGCTTACTTGCGCTATTTGCAAGCCTGTGGCCGCAAGGTAGAAATTGGCGAAGGGCTTTATCCCGGTGTTTATTTAATTGAAGTTGGCGTTTCTCTAAAAGAAAAATTCGGCGAAAAATTAATCGATAAAAATGAAGCAGAAGTGCTTGCAGAAATCCGCGATTTCGTGGTTAATTCAATGATCGAGATGATTAAATCTGACTTACTGGCTCTTGGCATTAAACATGATAGCTACTTCTCAGAAAAAACTAATTTACACGACACTAATCGCATCGCAGAAACTGTCGAAATCTTACGCAAACAAGGCTTAATTTTTGAAGGAAAATTAGAAGCGCCAAAAACTGAAAAAGGTGTTGGCGCTACACCTGAAGATTACGACGACCAAAACCAAACTCTTTTTGCCTCAACAAAATTTGGCGACGATCAAGATCGCGTTGTTAAAAAAGCTGACGGCAGTTTCACTTATTTGGCAGGCGACATGGCTTACGTGCGCAGCAAATTCGAACGCGGCGCTAAAACTTTCATCATGCCTTTAGGCTACGACCACGCGGGCTACGTCAAAAGATTGGCCGCCGTTGTCAAAGCCCTAACCAATGACCAAGCACAGCTGAAAGTGATTTTATGTCAGATGGTAAAATTTATTAAAAATGGCGAGCCTTTGAAGATGTCGAAACGCGCCGGAAATTTTATCACCGCGCGTGAAGTGATCGAAGAAGTTGGCGCTGACGCTTTGCGCTTCATCATGTTAACCCGCAAAAACGACGCGCCTTTTGATTTCGATTTGGCGAAAGTAATTGAGCAATCAAAAGACAATCCGATTTTTTACGTGCAATATGCGCACGCACGCTGCTGTTCAGTTTTGCGCAATTTGCAGTCGGAAAATATTGCAATCCCAGAAAAAATTGACGCGGCAATTTTAGAAAATTTGCGCGACGAATCTGAAATCGAACTAATCAAAAAAATCGCCAATTTTCCGCGCATTATTGAAATGTCGGCTGTGAGTTTTGAACCACACCGCATCGCTTTTTACCTGCAAGAACTTGCCGCAGAATTTCACGCTTTGTGGAACAAAGGCACCGAAAATCCTGAATTGAAATTCATCATTAAAGATGATTTGCAAGTTACGCTAGCGCGCATCTATTTGGTTTTGGCGACAAGAAAAATTATCGCAACTGCACTAGAAATTTTTAACGTTAAACCTCTTGAGGAGATGAGATAATGGAAGATTTCGGATATAAAAAAGACGAGGCCCAAAGCAAATTTTCTGATATTTCAAAAAAAGGTTTTTTGATTGGCGCCACTTTATTTTCGATCGCCTGCTTTATTTACATAACCATCAACGCTTATTACTTCGTTTACCAAGATGAGAATAGCGATATTGAGGTGATTAAAGCCGAAGAAGGCCCCATTAAAGTTATTGAAGAAAAGCCCGAAGAAGCAGCGGGATCAATGCAAATTGATCGCACGATTTACGAAGATATTTTCGGCAATAAAGAACGCCGCAAAGAAATGGCCAACCCAAAAATCCACAGTGCACCTGCGCCGGCACTTCCTCCAAAAACCACCGAGGCGGATCGCAGATTAATTAAAGAAGCAGTTCCAACTATTGCTGAGCCAAAAGCAGTAGCAAAAACTCAAGATCAAAAAATTGTTGTTTTCTCGGATTCAGCAAAAAAAGAAGAGCCTGCGAAAGATTTGCTAACCAAAACGAAAGGCGAAGGAAGAACAGTTGCGGTAAAACCAGCATCAGCGCCTAAGTCGCAAAAAAGATCAATCAGAGTTCAAATTGCTGCGATGACTTCTAAAGCCGCTGCGGACGAGAGTTGGACCAAACTTTCCAAACTTTATTCTAGCTTGTTTTCAGGGCTAAAACCTTTTGTTGAAGAAGCTAATTTAGGTAAGAGAGGCGTTTTCTACCGCCTGCAAATTGGCAATTTTTTCAACCAAGTTGAGGCGGAAGAATTTTGTAATAAATATGTTACGCAGACTAAAAAAGGGCGTGGCGATTGTATTGTGGTAGAGTAAATTCTTCTTTTCTAAATTTTGTGAAACTCTCTAATTTCATTAACTAGAGCTTTATAGCGCTCCGGCTCTTGATACTTCCCCAAAATCCAATCGTAAATTTCCCAATCATCCTCTTCCAAAAAATCACCAAACAATTGCAAATCAGCAATCTGGGCCAATTTCACCTTAGCAAATTCGCCAATTAAAAAATCAGTTTCTTTGCATCCGCGATGAGTTGAGCGATATAAAAATTGTTTACGCAGCATCTGTTCCATTCGAGTTTGTAATTTTAAGTTTAACTTTATTAATTAATTCCAACGCCGCCTTTTCTTCGTAAGCCTTAGCTGGAGCTGCTCCCCAAACTGGTTTGGGAAAAGCGATGTCATTTTCAAATCTTCCAATGACATGAATGTGAAGTTGTTTTACGACATTGCCAAGTGCGGCAATATTTAATTTTTCAGCGGCAAAATCTGTTTTCAAAATTTTGGCGACTAAATTTATTTCACGCAAAACTTCAATTTGCTCTTCAAAACTTAAATCTGTTAACTCAACCAAATCAGGCTTGCGCGGCACTAAAATGAACCAAAAATAATTGGCGTCATTCATTAAAAGCAGGCGCGAAATTTTCAAATCGCCAACCAAAAAAGTATCGGCAGCTAATTTCGAATTGAGATCAAACATAAAAATTAAAATTAAGAATTAAGAATTAAGAATTAATTATCTGTGAATTAGATTCCTCAATTTTGAATTCATAATTTCTAACTGTAAGTGCTAAAACTTCTCTCCATTCAAAATATCGTTCTCATCGATAAAACCGAAATCAACTTTGCTCGTGGCCTTTGCGTTTTAACCGGCGAAACCGGCTCGGGAAAGTCGATTTTGCTTGATGCCTTGGGCCTTGCAATTGGCTTTCGCTCTAACTTGCGCTTGATTGGCAATGACGAGGATAAAGCACAAGTTGCCGCTGAATTTGACATTTCAAAAAATCGCAACTGCCAAAAAATATTAGAAGAAAATGATTTGCTTGATGACGAAAACCCTCATGTGGTGCGGATTCGCAGATCAATTCAAGAAACTTCTGCCAGTAAAGTTTTCGTTAACGACAATGCAATTGGTGTAAATTTACTGGCGAAAATCGGCGAGTCTTTAATCGAAATTCACGGCCAGCACGATCAGCGCGGACTCTTGAACTCGGCGGCTCACGGCGAGATTTTGGATGAGTTTGCCCAAAATCAAAATTTACTAAAAAATCTCAAAAAAACTTACGACTCACTCAAAGAAATTGAAGATAAAATTGCCGAAATAAATTCTAAAAAAGAACAAGCTAAGCGAGATAAAGATTATCTCGAACATGTGGTGCAAGAGCTTGAAAATGCTGACATCAAAGCCAATGAAGAAGAAGAATTAATCGCCAAAAAAGATCAGCTGGTTGGCAAAGAAAAAATTTTACATTTTCTTGCTGAGTTAAAATCACATCTCACTGAAGCCAACTCGCAGCTGATTTCATCGCAACGCATTTTAATTCGCGGTCACAATATTGTTGATAATTTTCTGTCAGAAAAAAAGGATGAGTTTGAAAAATTAAGCGCAAAACTCGATCAACAAAATATTGATTTGGACACCGCTATTTCTGGCTTTGAGGCTACAATTCGCGATGTCAAAAACTCAGAAAATAATCTCGACGAAATCGAAGAACGTTTATTTTTTATCAGAAGTTTAGCACGAAAATTTAACGTGCGCATTGAAGAATTACCGGAAATTATTTTGCAGTCGCAAGAAAAATTGAAGCTTCTAAATAACGAAGAAGAATTGAGCTTAGACCTTGAAAATAATCGCAGCGCACTACTTCAAGAATATCAAAAAATTGCTGATGAACTAAGTGAGAAAAGAAAAAAATCAGCGCTAATTTTAGCCAAAAAAGTTGAAGAAGAGCTAAAATTTTTAAAGATGGAAAATACCAAATTCCTAGTTGAAGTGCAAAATTACGACGACGCCTCGCACCGCTCCGTCAGCGGCTACAACAAGATTCGCTTTTTATCTTCGATTAATAAAAACAGCTTCGACGATATTTCAAAAATCGCTTCCGGTGGTGAACTTTCACGTTTTATGTTGGCGCTAAAAGTTGCACTGATGGATGTCAAATCAGTACCAACGATGATCTTTGATGAAATCGACACAGGCATTGGTGGCAGCACTGCGGATGCGGTTGGCAAGCGCTTAAAAATTCTCTCAGAAAATCTGCAAATTTTGGTGGTGACACATCAGCCCCAAATTGCCGCCAAAGCCGACAATCATTTTAAGATAAGCAAAACTTCAGACGCTAAAAAAATTAAAACCGTGATTGAAAAGCTAGATGAGAAAAGCCGCGAAGGTGAAATCGCCCGCATGCTTTCGGGAGAAGTGGTAAGTCATGAAGCCTTGGCAGCAGCAAGTCGCTTAATTAGTGGGGTTTAGATTTTTTCTAACTAATGTTATACTGAGCCTCTCGAAGCATGATTCTGGGCAGGGGCTTAAATCATGCTTCGAGAGGCTCAGCATGACCATGAGTTTTTTAAAAAAACCTCAAGCAAACATTTGCTTATTGGTTTGAGCAAATTTATTTTTTAAAAAATTCCCTTCAAAAAATTCTCTAATTTTTCCCCAGAAAATGGCAGCAGAAGACAACGCAGCAGTCAGACATTTACGTAATTTTACGATCATATCTTTTCTTATTGTCTTCGTTTTAGCTGGATGTTTTTACCTAACTGGAACCCTCGTAATTGTTAGCATTAATGGCAAATGGGATGTCATCAAAAAATATTCCCAGCTCAGTCTCGACAAGCAGTTTGTTTACCTTTTGAACACCTTGATTGTTTACTGGAAATTTTACTTCAAAAATTACTCCGAACTGACCACCGAAAGTTACAATTATTTCACCACCAAACTTTGGGTCGCCTCACTTTTACCCTACACTTTATTAATGACATTGGGCTGGGTTTTCAGAGCTCCTCTCATGGATTGGCGCCCTTTTAAAAAACCAGAATCAATCCACGGTGACTCGAGATGGGCCACCATGAAAGATGTCAAAAAGATGGGATTGCGCTCTAAAACCGGTATTTTGCTTGGTAAATTCAATAAAAAATTTCTCGTCGCTGACGGCTATCAACATATCTTACTATTTGCACCAACTGGGTCGGGTAAAGGTGTGGGCTTCGTAATTCCGAATCTACTTTTCTGGCAAGATTCCGTAATCATTCACGATATTAAACTAGAAAACTACGAGCTGACGTCAGGCTGGAGAAAAAAGAATTTTAAACAAAAAGTTATTTTGTGGAACCCTGCGGATCCTGACGGAATCTCGCACTGCTACAACCCGATGGATTGGATCAGTAAAAAACCCGGCAAAATGGTGGATGACGTGCAGAAAATTTGTAACTTTCTTTTGCCCGAACAAGAGTTTTGGCAAAACGAAGCGCGCGCGCTTTTAACCGGAATTATGCTTTATCTGGTGGTTGCCGAAGACAAGCCAGCAACGCTTGGCGAAGTGGTTAGAACTTTGCGTAACGATGACGTAGTTTATAATTTGGCGGTTGTTTTGGATACGATGGGTAAAAAAATTCACCCAGTTTCTTACATGAATATCGCCTCTTACCTGCAAAAACCCGACAAAGAGCGCGGCTCGGTGACATCGACTGCCAACTCATCTCTCGAGCTTTGGGCCAACCCACTAATTGACACCACAACTGCGACCAGCGACTTCAATCTTCACGAATTTAAAATCACCCCACACACCGCCTACATTGGCTTAACGCCAGATAACATCACGCGTTTGAAGCCTCTGATGAATATGTTTTATCAGCAAGCCGCCGCTTTCTTCACTGCAAAAATGCCACAACCTCATGAAAAATACGGCGTGTTAATGCTGATGGACGAGTTTCCAACTTTAGGAAAAATGGAGCAGTTTCAGGCAGGTATCGCTTACTTCCGTGGTTATCGCGTGCGTTTGTTTTTGATTATTCAAGATACCGAGCAGCTCAAAGGAATTTACGAAGAAAGTGGCATGAACTCATTTCTTTCTAACTCAACTTACCGCATCACTTTTGCCGCCAACAACATGGAAACCGCCAATCTTATTTCGCAACTTTTAGGAAACAAAACCGCGCAGCAAATTTCTTACAACAAACCGAAATATCTCGATTTAAACCCAGGGGCGCGTTCTTTGCACGTTTCAGAAACCCAGCGCGCGCTGCTTCTGCCACAAGAAGTAATCCAACTGCCGCGCGAAGAAGAAATTATTTTGATCGAGTCACAGCCGGCAATTAAGGCGAAAAAGATTTTCTACTTTAAAGAAAAATTCTTCACCTCACGGCTCTTAAAAAAAACCGATATTCCTAAACAAGCGCCTTACATGCCGGATCACACGAAGAATAAATCATCGAAAGGTGATGGCGCGAAAGAAGCCGCTGCAGCGCCTGCTGATGATAAGAATGGCGGCTCTACTGGTACGATTGATGGCTAGATTCACTAGCGCCACCTCGATAGCGTATTTTTTTGCTTTGATCTTTTTTCTTCCACTCACCTCGCACGCCGGAACAAACATCGCAATCACCAGCTGGCAAGAAAACACCAACTTAAATTCTGTCGGAAAAATCTCAGAAATTCTCGCCCAAGGACGGGTTAAAAATTTAGGCAAAAACCAAGCCATGACTTCTTTTTCCATCGGCTTTGATCCACGCCGCAACATTAAAATCACTGACGTAATTTGTGACGGCAAAGATGCTGCGTTCGTCTTTGAAAACCATTCGTTAAAAATTAAATTCACCAAAGAAAAAACTAACGGCGACAATTTTTTGATCTATTTCGCTTACGACGAAAAATACGAAAAAGTTGATAAATTTTTAAGACAGGAAATCATTGAGATCCCTGCTTTTGCTGCAGGAGCCGAGTCAAAAGTCATCCTTAATTTTCCCGGATATTTAGAGTCAGCCACCCTCAATTCTAACGTCACTAAACAAGCCAACAGCTTTGTTTACAGCAATGTGGTGCCGGTAGAAGGGGTGCGCGAAATGATCAAATTAACCCCGTCGCAAAATGTTTGGGACATCGCGGTAAAAGCCAAAATCACCGCCACTAAAGGCCTCAATAACGCCACGGTTTTTTTGCCAACTTATTTTCAAAATGGCGGCCAGAAAGCTAGCAACACTAATATCGTATCCAGCACGCAACCAATCAAACAAGGATCTGACAGCAATCAAAGCATCTTAAAATTTAAAACCGACAATCGCACCATTATCATCGAAAGCAAAGCGCGTGTTACTACCGGAAAAAATAATCGTATCGCAATTAACCGCACTCCCACCGACTATCTCAAAGTCAGCGATGATGAAAGGGCCTTGCTTGCGCCAATTTTAGATCGCATTAAACGCGACATCAGATATCGCGATTTACCACTTTACGCTAAGATCGGCAAATATGTTCACGAGTTAATCCGCTACGACGCCAGCTACACTGGCAAGCTACCAAAAATTAATGAAATTTTAAAAAACCCTGTCGGAGTCTGTAGCGAATATTCTGCTCTCTACAACGTTTTGTCACGCGTTGCCGGAATTCCCTCAATCAATGTTGATGGCGCGGCCTGCGGCGAATATGACAAATGCATGGGTCATGCGTGGAACATCATTTATTACAACGGCACTTGGATGGATGTTGATCCAACTTGGGATTTGATGTCAGGCACAGTTTCTTCTTCCCACGTTTATTTTAACGACAATAACAAAGGTGGCGTGACCATACAATATTCTGATGAGAAAGAATCCGTGGCCTCAACCATGGATTTTGAGATGAAAAACGCGCCAAGTAAGGAAGGATCCTGAAAATTAAAATCTTCAACCTGATTGGACATAAACCAGATTTAGCAAACATTAATTTGTAGAAATGAACGAAATCGAAATTGCCACTTTAAAAGAAAAAAGCGATCAACAGAAGTTTGAATATTTTACTAAACTCAACCCCAATAATGCTTAAGAAAAACCTCTTACACCCAATACATAATCAAATTAAGGAGTTAATGGGAAGATTCTAAACAGGTTCTAAGTTCAAATAGCTGCTAAGCTAAGTGAATACTGGCTTTATCCTGTTTTATTGTAAGGGATTATTTGAATCTTTTTGAAGATTATTTGGAAAATGAAGCTTGTTGAGGTTGAAAGTTTAATTCACGATCTGAAGACATTTATTTCAGTAGTTTTTAGCGCAGCTGCAAATAATGGACTACCAACAAAATCCGAATCTGGTTCTAGAGCTTTTATTGATTCTTTGATAAGATTAAGAAACAAATCTTCAATTACATTATATTCTATATTCTGAGTATTATCCTTATCAAGAACATCTGGAGATTGAAGCCTTCCTACTATTGACTCGTAAACTCTCTCTCTGAATTTATTTTGTTTAAAGCAATCAATAATAGAGTCTACATTTCCTTCATTATCGTTAGTAAATATTTCTTTAAACAAAGATTTTCTAACTAATAGATCGAGTCTTTGTTGATCAAATTTATTGGAGTTAGGCTTGTAGCTAATAAAATCACATATTTCATCGGCAAAATGAGAAATCTTACAAGCATCAGTAAATATTTTTGTATCATATATTTTTAGTTGACCTTTTTTGCAAGAAGTAAGACCAATACCAATAGGATTAAGTCCATTTTTACAGAGTTTCTTAAAAATCTCTTCAGCCACTGAAGTATTTTCTGCAGCAATCATTTTTTCTGCAGCAATCATTAAGGTTTCGAATTCATTTTTTCCAACCTTATTAGCTTCAATCCCCGGAGCCGTCAAAAGTTCTTTAACCACTCCTACGTGACCATTGTGTGCAGCAATCATTAAAGCGGTGTAACCACGATCGCTAGCCTTATTAACTTCAATCCCCGTAGCCTCAAGAAGTGTTTGAACCACTTCTACGTGACCATTGTGTGCAGCAATCATTAAAGCGGTGAAACCACGATTGCTAGCCTTATTAACTTCAATCCCCCTAGCCTCAAGAAGTGTTTGAACCGCTCCTACGTGACCATTGTGTGCATTTTGTGCAGCAATCATTAAAGCGGTGAAACCACGATTGCTAGCCTTATTAACATCAATCCCCCTAGCCTCAAGAAGTGTTTGAACCACTCCTGCGTGACCATTTTTTGCAGCAATCATTAAAGCGGTGGAACCATCTTCGTTAGCCTTATTAACTTCAATCCCCGTAGCCTCAAGAAGTGTTTGAACCGCTTTTAGGTAACCACTTTTTACAGCAAAAAGTAACAAATCTTGTTTGCCTGAAATTTTGTTAAGCGCCAGCTTATCTTCTATTAAAGCTAATTTATCTTGAGTTAAGGTTGAATCATCAGATGATGCAATTTTTCGCAGGATATCGAGTGATTGTTGTTTTTTTTGCTCAAAGAGGGATTTGATTTGTTCATCGGTTTTATTTTCATTCAGAATTTGTAACAAATTTTCTTCTCTGAATTCATACAAAGCAAAAGTGGTGTTTAAACCATTAATTTCTTTAACAGCTCTTATCCAAAGATAATTAAATGCCACATTCTTTTCTGATGGAGAAGAATCGCTATCGTGCAAAATATCTCTTATTATTTTAGAAGTATTGAAGGCGTTAAAATCTTTAATTGTGGCAGCACCTTTTTTAAGAATATCTGGCAAATCTATGCCCATAGGATAATAATTATTTGCTCTTTTTTCTAGCTCATCCTCAACTTTTTTATCATCCACGCCTTCCACCATATAGAATTTATCATACTTATAAAAATCAGCATCATTTAAACGAAATTCTTCTTTGAGTTTTGTGATATTTCCTTTAGTTATTGTTTTATTTAAAATGCCATTCTTTAGATCCGTAAATAGATTCGCTAAATCTATTACATTTTTTTTCACCTCCTCTTGCTGCAACAAAAACTGCTCTTGCAACTTAACAGGATAATCCAAATAGGCTTGCCAAAGTTTTTCGGCATTAAAAGTTCCTGCCGATAAAAGATAATGTTCATCTTTTAGATTAATCCCAAATAAAGCATTAATCATCGCTTGCTGATGAACGTTAGTTCCTTTATTGAGAATTGATGACGAAACTGCCGATTGATGAGCTGAAGTTAAGTGCAAATTTTTAGAATTAAGTGTCATCAATATTGGGTTAAGACGAGCGGAAAAGCCTCCAATACATTTATAGTCAGTTTTATCGTTCATTGGGAACTGACTTAGATAGTGACTCTTTGCTTCATTATCCTGAATTTTATCGATCTGATCAAAGTAAGTTATTGTCTGCAACATCAGATAAGGAAAAAACATCGCAAATTCTGTGTTCACATCTGTATAAATTTTTTTTGTTAAATCTTCTTGCAGAAGATTTATTGCGACTTTATTCCTAGGGTGTTTTTCTCTTATTTGTTCAAAAAATTCATGCGTTTTAACCCTTAATTCATCTTGCTCAGCAGCTTTATTAGCCCCAAAATATTGCTGCTGATAAGAAGCTTTATCCTCATCGAGCTTTTTGTAAAAATCATAATATTCTTTTAAATCACTATCGGGCAAAATAATCTGACGATCCAAATCATCCTGTAAAATTTTATTTACTTTAAAAAGATCTAATTTTCTTTCAGAAAGATCAGATGTTTTTGGTTCATTTGTAGATTCTATTTCTTCAATCTTTCTTTTTGCATACTTTCTTTTTGCATATCTTCTTTCAGAAAGATCAGATGTTTTTGGTTCATTTGTAGATTCTATTTCTTCAATCTTTCTTTTTGCATACTTTCTTTTTGCATATCTTCTTTCAGAAAGATCAGATGTTTT
>CANEVP010000040.1 GCA_947442475.1 Rickettsiales bacterium | reverse complement strand
TCGGCAATTCCTACAATTGGAGAGGCACTGGTTAAATTTTGAGCAGCAGTGATTTTGGATTTTTTAACTAAGCCAGTTGCTCCTATTACGCCGGCGATTAGAATTCCGATGATTAGGATTACGGCGGAGACTTCAATTATGGTGAAGGCGGGTTTAGCGAAAGATTTTCTATAATTTGTCATTGGTTAAAAAAATAACATTATTCGCATCTCTCTCAAGCTCTGAAGAAATATTAATCAAGATTTAGGAAAATTTTTTTTATTTTTTACAAGGCAAGAGAATTAAAAGCAATTAGCTTACTGGATCGACATCGATTACCATTCTGATCATTCTAATTACTAATTGAGGCGACATCATTAATTTCTGAGTCGGAAAAATTGGTTTCTAAGCTGCTTTCAAGCCAAATGGTTGTGCCAGAAATTCCTACAATTGGCGAAGATTTTGTTAGGTTTTGTGCAGATTGAATAGGAGCTTTTTTGATTAGAGAATTAGCAGTGAAGATGCCTACGATTATTATGCCAATAATGAGGATTACGACCAAAACCTCAATTAACGAAAAGCCTTTATGATTTACTCAGCACCATTCTTTCTTTTTCATTTGTCGCGTCAAAATTTATCCCGCATGTTCAATTGACATACGAGCTGGATTTCCCCGCAAGGCGAGGCGCGACTTGTATTGATCTTCTGCATCGCGAAGAGAGATAAGGGAAAATTTATCGAAGCTAAACTGCAACCAATTTTTCGATTAAGCGAGCGAACCAGCTATTTTTACTCTCAAAGCCATCTTTGATTTTTTCCTTTAAATGCAAATTGCGCAGAAATACCAACATGCCTAGCGAGCATGAATGTGTAGGGTTTAGAACTTCTGAGGCCACTGATTCTAGCTTACTTGGATAGCCAATACGGACATTTTTTTCGAATACTTCTGAGGCCAATTTATCAATTCCAACAATCGAAGTAACGCCGCCTGTTAACACAATATTTCCCAATTTATAAACCGAGATTCCTGACTTTTCTAAAATTGTTTTCACCGAGTCAAACATCTCTTCTAGCCTTGACTGGATAATGTCGCGAAGTTCGGCGCGAGTGATTTGAATCATCTCCTGCGTATCCGAATCAATGAATTTCATTTTAATCATTTCTCTTTCTTCGATCGGGCTAATTAACAGCGAGCTATTGAGATTTTTAATTTTTTCTGCGGCATCAAAACTAATATTTAAAATCGTTGAGATGTCTTTGGTGATATGCACCCCGCCGATTGGCGAGTGACCAACATGAATTAATTTTCCCTCAAGGATAATTGAAAAAGAAGTTGAGCTGCCACCAACGTCAATTAGCAAAGACCCCAAATCCATTTCATTATCAGAAAGACAGGAAAGCCCAGATGCGTAAGGCTCAACCACATAATTATTCACTGACAATTGACATCTTCTTAAACAATTTTCGATATTTTTAATTGTAGTTTGCGAGGTTGAAACTACGTGAAATTTTGCGTAAAGCGTTTCACCCGACATGTAGCGCGGATTGACTACTGGCGCTGAATCATCAATGCGATATTGCAGCGGAATTAAGTGGATTATTTCGCGATTATTTTTTTTGAATTCAGCGCGAATTTTTGCCGCAAGAGCTGCGATATCTGAGGCTTTAACTATGTCTGAGGCGATTTTGGTGCCAACTTCTTTACGAGTGGAAATTACCTGACTTCCAGAAATGCCAATCAGCAAACGATCAATGTTAAAGCCCGCCATTCTCTCAGCTTCTGACACCGCGTTGGTAATTGATTTTTGCGCCAAACGCATGTCAGAAATCGCGCTCGCCAAAATGCCGCGCGACTCTTTGTGGCCGTAACCCAAAATCTGCACATCGTCATTATTAATTGAGGCAATCATGCACACCAATTTCGACGAGCCCATATCAAGGCAGGCAACAATTTTTCCTTTTTTTACGTTTTTGGACATTGAGAAAGTTAAGTTTTACAGGCTTTTAAGTTCTTTTATCACCGAATCGTCATATTCAAGATAAACTTTGTCTAAAACGCGCAGGTCGATCACCTTTAGTCCCACAATGGAGCCAGGCATGTTGTAAATTTTTATTAAACGACGCCAAGCTTGCGAAATATTATTTTCGGGCAGCTTTATTAGCAGTCCATTTTCAAAACGAATATCCCATCTTCGATTCGAAACCCACGTTGCCGAATAAACATTGGCGCTCAAATTTAGGTCAGCAGTAAAAATATTAAAAAGCGACTTGGCATTAACATTGGCGCCTTTTCCCGACAATATCACCATATTCTTAAATTCTTCCAGCTCTTCAAACGGAACTAGATTTCCTTCTTTGTCAGTTAAATATTTTTCACCTTCGTTTTGCCAAATCGCAATTGGCACATATTCGGTGATTACGATGTTTAAAATATTGGGCATGCTGCGCGTGATCGTCACCTGATTCACCCAAGGTAGCTGCGATTTTATCTGATCAATTAGCTGATGAATTAAAGGCTGATAATCGCTTGAATCATTTTTGGTAATTTGATTTTGCGCTTTTTCTACCAGCTCAAGAATTTGCTCTTTTTGCACGTGAATATTGCCGCTAATATTGATTTCGCCAAATTCTTGATGATCTAAATTGAGATAGTGAAAAAAGTAAAAACTCGATTTTTTATAGATGGTATCGAGGTGATGCGGTTTAAAAAATTTCAACAGCACAAAAATCAAAATCAGCAGCGCGATTAATATCAGTAGAGATTTAAAGATGAATGGTAGGCAGATTTGATGGAAAAAATTTCTGACCTTTCGCAAGAGTTGATTAGTAAGAAAAAAATTTCTGATTTTATCATTCATCCTACACGCGCCGTTTTGACTAAAAATTCGACAATTTCTTCAAAAGAAATTCCGACATGTTTAGCAATTTTTGGAACCAAAGAGGTGGCCGTAAATCCGGGATGAGTATTGACCTCAAGCAAGTAAAACTGGTCATCGCCACCATCTTTATTATTTAGAATAAAATCAATTCTACTAACACCGCGACATCCCACAACTTCATGACATTTCGCCGCCAAATCTAAAACTTCCGCATATTTCTCAGCGCTGATTTCTGCTGGCATTACGTAGTCAGTCATGCCGGCAGTGTATTTACATTTGTAATCGTAAAAAAGCCCGTGAGGCCTGATTTCAATGGCACCCAAAGCTTTGCCATCCATCACCGCAACTTGAATTTCTTGTCCGGCTAAATATTTTTCGACAATAATTTCGTCACCATATTTCCATTCATATTGCGAAAAATCGAACTGCATATTTGGGAGAATAACTTCCACACCAACACTTGACCCTTCGTTGATTGGCTTGATTACAAAAGGCTTACCAACCGCAAAAATTTTCTCTTTATTTTGCGCATCTTCACCTTTTTTCAAAATCTCGTAATGCGGAATTTTGGCGCCAACAGTTGTGCAAACTTTTCTGGTCAAGACTTTGTCCATACAGAGTGCTGATGCGACAATTCCGCTGTGAGTGTAGGGAATTTCAAGAATGTCACAAACGCCCTGAATTCGGCCATCTTCACCATTAGTTCCGTGCAGCGCGTTAAAAATAATATCAGGCTTAACTTCTTGCAGTTGCTCAAAAATATTGTGTGAAAAATCAATTTTGGTTGCTTTGTAACCAAGCTTGCGAAGCGCTTCAAATGCCGCCTCACCTGAACGCAGAGAAACTTCTCTTTCCGAATTCCAGCCGCCCATCAAAACGGCGATATGTTTGTTTTTCATGTTATTTTTTATCTGATTTTGTCAATGCAGTTGCCTGAGCAACGTCTTTTTCTAAGCTGGTTTGCGACTTTAATTCTTCAATTACGTAGGCGCAAAGATCTTCGAAGGGCACGCGATTTTTAATCGAAATTTCTGATAATTTTGCAAACGAGTCCATGATGTCATTAGGAATCGTGCCACCTTTAGTTTGCGCCAACCATTTGCTTTGAAAATTTAGCGGATGCGGCGAATTAACTGCGGGAGTGCCGATGTAAATTGTCACCGGAGATTTTTGTCCGCCAAAATCACAATTTGCTGTAAATTTTTTTGCCATGAGAAAGTTAGATAATTGCTACGAAAGATTGGTTGGTAAAATTTGGTTTTTTGTAGTCCAAATTTTCACCAATTTCGATTTCGCTTTGATTAAAAAATAATTTTTTTACTTTGCCATTCATAAGTTCCACAAGCGCCTGACCTGCTGCCGTGTCCCATTCCATTGAAGGCCGAAAATGCAGATAAAGATGTGAATCTCCTTCCAGCAAACGAAAGAATTTGACCGCTGATGAAAGTTTTTCGACGCGATAATTCTGAGCAAAATCTGGATGAATTTGCGTGATATAACTTTCAATATCGGCGTCTTTAGTGCGAGCGCTGGTAACGATTTGCAGCATTGAAAGATCCATTGCAATAGCTTCTAAAATTTCTTCTGCGCCATCAAAATTGCGACTAATAATTTTATTTTCGTGATTCGAAAAAATCATTTTTCCACCTTCAAAAAGTGGTGCGTAAATCAAGCCGAAAATCGCTTTTTTATCTTTTATCAAAGCAATATTTACTGCGAATTCAGCACTTCCCGAAACGAAGCTGGATGTTCCATCAATTGGGTCGATTAGAAAAAAAATCTGGTCAGAAATTTCACGCAAATTTCCTTCTTCGCAGATCACCGGAATTTGCGGAAATTCTTGGGATAATTTTTCGCGCAAAAATTCACTCACTGCCGTGTCGGCGGAGGTTACTTGCGAACCGTCTGGTTTTTTTTCGACGCTAAATTTTTTTGATTTAAACGCCGAAGTTGCCATTTCGCCAGCTTCAAAGGCCCATGAAACAATTTTATTACACTGAGTTTCGTTAAAAAATGACTGCACTATTTTCTGAATTTGATGATGAGTTTTCCGGCAAAAAATGAAATTGCCGAAGAAAAAAATAAAAAAGGAAAGGCCAAAATTGGTTGGCTGGAAGTTTCAAGAATCACCATCGCCGCTGTAAATGGCATGCCCAAAACCGGACTTAAAAATGCGACCATACCGCTTAAAATAAA
Organism: Rickettsiales bacterium; assembly: GCA_947442475.1. Taxonomy (GTDB): domain Bacteria; phylum Pseudomonadota; class Alphaproteobacteria; order Rickettsiales; family UBA1997; genus UBA2645. The sequence goes on along the minus strand of CANEVP010000040.1, from coordinate 9,161 downwards.
AATTTTAATATCGATGCTAATCATTAAATGCCCAAATAGAGAGCCTATGCCCGCACCAATTGCAATGGCTGGCGCCACTAAACCGCCAGCACATCCCGAAATAAAAGTGACCATTGTATTTACCAATCTGGCCAAAACTTCTTGGTAAGAAAAAAAACTATGAGCGCCGCTAAGTGCATTTTGAGCGCTTGCAATGCCGCCAGAAAAAGAATTAATGCCGCCGTAAATGCTGATAATTGACACCAAAAAACCAGCAGAAATTGGTATTAAATGCCATAAATTCGATTTGATTTTTGCCGTTTTTGCGTAAAGCGCGACACTGATTTTTTTGAAGAAAAACGCCGTGATACCGCAAAACATCGCGATCAAGGCGATTATGATTAATTCTGGCCCAAACCAAAAACGCAGATTGTAGGTAGCAAAAAGCGGATCGGTTTTGTGCAAAATTATGATAACCACAAAAAGTGCGATTGCGGTTAGAAAAATATCATCGAGAAAATTTTTTGACCTTGACGAAAATAATTTTTCGACGATGTAGATGAAGCCCGCGATTGGCGCGTGAAATGCCACGGCAAAACCAGCGGCGCTACCGGCAAAAATCCAAGTTTCTAAATTAATTTTTGGCAGAAATTTCTTAAATTTTTGCGCTGCAACTGCAAAAAAACTGGCCGAAATATAAACTGATGGCGCTTCTCTGCCCAAGGCTCCGCCGCCAAATGTTGAGGCCAGAGAACTCACCGCATTAACAATTGCTGAGTGAAAATTTAGCTTGGCTGAAACTTCATCGAGAGAGTTGGGAGTTTTTTTCAATCGCATTAGCGAGGTTTCGATGTGAGTTGAGGTATTGCCGGCAGAATTTTTGGCAAATTTACGACAAAGGTAAGCCGAGCCCCAAAAGAAAATTGGCGGCACAAAAAAAGCCAGCAGCGGATTAGTCAATAAACGCTCTTTCGCATCGATGCCAAAATCAAAAAATAACTTGCAATATTCCAATATAAAAAGGGAAGAGGCGATGGTGGTTGCAATTAGAAGTACCAAGGCCTTTGGGTCTTTTGAAAATATTGATTTTGCCATGCTATTTGCTTTGAATTTGATTATATTCGCGAGCTAATTCGGCGTAGTTATCTGCCGAAATTTTGATGTAGTTTTTTTCTTCATCGGTCATGTCGCGAAAATATTTAGCTGGATTTCCCGCCCAGATTTGTCCGCTTTTTACCACGTGTTTTGGAGTTAAAACCGCGCCCGCCGCAAGCATTCCATAAGTTTCAATTCGCGCCAAATCCATTACGAGAGAACCCATGCCAACAAAGGCATAATCTTCAATGATGCACGCGTGAACTATCGCGCCGTGGCCAATCGTGACATTACTTCCGATCACTACGGGAGCACCTTCGGCTCCTGTTTTATTCTGCGCGTGATGCGGTCTAGTTCCATGCAAAACACAATTATCTTGGATGTTGGTATTTTCGCCGACGATGATTTTTGTAACGTCGCCACGCAAAACACAGCCATACCAAATGCCCGAATTTTTGCCGATTTTTACGTCACCAGAAATTACCGCGTTTGATGCGATGAAAGCAGATGAATCAATGGCGGGAACTATGCCGCGATAAGTTAAAATATTTTTCATGAACGGACTCCTATTGGAATGTTAAAGGTAAAAAAACTCTGGTGAGAAAACTTAGATTCACGAATCCAATCATGCATCATCTTCAGATGGCAATGAAACAAAAAGGTAAAATCTGTTCACTCTGAATTTGAATGCCAAGTGCAGCAAAAAATATTATTTTTTAGCTAGTTTTGAATTGTGCGCACTGTGCGCAAAATTGGCTTTTGCTCAGCAAAATCAAGGCTTTGCGCTTTTTACGAGATAGAAAAATGAGGTAACTAAATCAACTCTTCAAATTCCTTAATCGCGTAGCGATCTGTCATCCCTGCAACGTAATCAGAAACTAAAGTTGCCAATTCTTGTGGCTCAGAAATTTTTGCGGCACGCTCGGCATGCTTTTCCGGCAAGCAGCTTGGGCTTTTTAGGTAAAAATCAAAAAGCCTGCCGACAATTTTTTGCGCATTGGCCGTCATGCGATTAACCGTTGAATGACGGTACATGTTGGACATTAAAAACTTTTTTAAAGCTTGATGCGCCAATTCCATTTCTGGCGAAAAATGCACTAGCAATTTTCCGGCTTTACGCACGCCTTCTTCGCTGTGAATTTTATTTTCGGCAATACTGCTCTGCGTTGTATTTATTACATCCATTACCATAGCCAAAGTCAGGCGCTTCTTAGCCTCTCCTACCAGTAATTCTCTTTGAATATTTGGATATTTTGCTAAAATTTCTTGATAAATTTCGCCAATTAGCGGCAGCAAAAAAAGCTCTTCAACTTGAAATAAGTCGGCACGCAAACCATCTTCAATATCGTGATTATTGTAAGCGATGTCGTCAGAAATTGCTGAAATTTGCGACTCAATTGAAGGAAAGTTTTTGATGTCTAAATCATACTTATTATTATATTCTTTGATATAGCCATGCAGCTTTGATTCATCAGTGATCGGGCCATTATGCTTGACCACACCTTCCAACATTTCCCAAGATAAATTCAAACCCTCAAATTCGATAAAACGCGTTTCGATTTTGGTGATTAATTTTAGTGTGTGAGCATTGTGCGAAAATCCGCCAAAAGCGCGCATTTTTTCATTTAGCGCATCTTCACCAGCGTGCCCAAATGGCGTGTGGCCAAGGTCGTGTGCTAGCGAAACAATTTCAGCTAAATCTTTATTCACTTTTAGAGCACCCGCAATCCAACGCGCGATTTGTGCCACTTCTAGAGAGTGAGTTAGGCGCGTGCGGTAATGGTCGCCCTCGTGATTTACAAAAACCTGCGTCTTGTATTGCAAGCGGCGAAAAGCCGAAGAGTTAATGATGCGATCGCGATCACGGCCAAAAATTGAGCGATATTTTGCGTCATCATAATCTTCTAAATAGAAGCGTCCGCGTGATTTTTCTTCGTCAACTGCAAATGGCGCTAGTTCAAAATTTATCATTTTAAGACGCGTGTGATTACAAAAATTACAACCAAGGTGACAAACACGATGCCCATGGCAATGACACTGGCTTTAAGCATGATTGTTGAGGGTTCTGGCACGTAATTTGGTTGCTCTTTCTTCATTTTTATTTCCGTAAAAAATATTTTTCGGCGCCGTTAAGTTCGCTTTTAACGATGAATAATCTGTAGTTCGCTTCAACGCCCAAAAAGGTTTGCGACATGTCGCTAAGTATGGCGCGCGATGAATAATATCCGTGGCCCAAACCCAAATAAGTATCGTCAAGTGCGCCAACATTAATCACATCAACATCTTCAAAAAATGTGCAGGCACCGAGTCGATCATTTTTATTAAAAGTTTTCGAAGCCATCATCGCCTTGTCGTTGTAAGAGCAATAGAGGGTTGTTTTGTCGCTGACTTTTTTAATATTTTTAATGATCGGCCCAAAATCATTAGCGCCAAAATCAGGTGCATTTAAAATCAGGTGATTAATTAGAAGTTTGTTGCTTGGCGATTCACCCAATTCTTTCAAGGCCGGAAGCACTACTTGATGACCCATTGAATGCACCATTAAATTAATTTTAATTTCGCTTTTTTGCAGGCTAAGCAAAAAATCTTTAAAAGTTGAGATCGAAGCCCGAGCTGCCGCCGAGTTGTTGTCGTAGGTTTTGTTTAATAAATTTTGCTCAATGAATCCATCACCCGCACCAGCCGGCCAAGTAAAGAGAATAACTGGCCCCTGATATTTTAGATCATAGGCAATTTGCGACGCGCGAAGCACTGCCTCTTCGTAACGAACATTAAAACCGTGAACAAAAACTAGCGGCGTGCGCTTGGAGTCTTTAATTTCTTTAAGGAAGTCAACTTGCTCTAAAGGTTTTGCCGCAAGAATTTTGAAAAAATCGGCAGAAGGCTGGCGATTATCGCCAGTGAATGCCATGTCGCTGACAGAGTGATTTTTTGGAGCGTTAATTTTGCAAGATCCCATTCGCAAAGCTTTATCAACCGAAACTCCGAAATGCTGGTCGCCGCATCCAAAATTTCCGCTTTTTGCCTTACGATTAGTTGCGATATAAATGCTGAGAGTCTTGGTGTCGTCAAAAGCTTCTTGGAAATATTCATTCCAAACCGGCTTGAGATTTTTTTGTGCCTTTTCATCAATTGTAAGATTTTGGCAAGAATTAGCCATCAAGGCGATTAGGGTTAGCGCAATAATTCTTTTCATGAGAATTGATTTTTTTTGAAAAAAGATTTTGTTTAAATTGAAATTCTCAGCAAGCCAATTGACAAGTCAATTTTGGTGAATAGCTTGCTTGAACTTCGCACCTCTAAACCCACTCAATTTCAATCTAATTATTTCAGGTAAAAACATGAACAAAAAATTCTTGCAATCTGTTGCTGCCGGCATCATTGGTCTAAGCCTTATTGCTTCTTGCTCTATGTTAAAAAAAGAGTCTCACAAATGTGGCGCTGCCAATGGTTGTGCTGCTAAAAAAGACGAAGCTCACAAATGCGCTGCTGATAAAAAAGCTGAAGCTGCTAAAGTTGAAGCTCCTAAAACTGAGAAAAAAGTTAAAAAAGCTAAAAAAGTAAAAGCTGCAAAAGCTGCTGCTACTGCTGAAAAAGAAGCTGTAAAAACTGAAGAAAAGAAAAACTAGTTTTGTCATGACTTCATGCAAAGTTCCAACCCCAACTAAATTTGTCGGGGTTGGACTTAGATCCCCTTACGTCCCCCACCTCCTTACGAATTCCAAAAAAATCTCCCAAAAAATCGGCTGGCTCGAAGTTCATAGTGAAAATTATCACAATCTTTCAAGCGACGCATTTAAAAACCTCGCTACACTTAGAAAACATTTTCCCATCAGTTTGCACTCAGTTGGCAACTCACTTGGATCAGCCCAAAAAATTGATTTAATTCACTTAAAAAAACTTAAAGATCTTGCTTGCGCAATTGAGCCATTTTTAATTTCTGACCATATTTCTTGGGGTAGGGTTGATGGAAATCACGCTAATGATTTATTGCCGCTTCCCTACACTAAAGAGGCTTTGCGAGCCATTTGCGATAATGTTGCTTTGACGCAAGATTTCTTGGGTCGAGAAATTTTAATTGAAAATCCTTCGGCCTATTTATCCTTTAGAAATCAAGAATTTGATGAGGCTGAATTTATAAATGAAATTGCCAAAAAAACTGGCTGCGGACTGCTTTTGGATGTGAATAATATTTTTGTCAGTTCACAAAATTGCGGAGAATTTCAGCCCAAAAAATATCTGCAAAAAATTAACAAAAAAATCGTCAAAGAAATTCACCTAGCCGGACATTTAAAATCACAAATTTTTGATGGCGAAACCTATCAACAGATTCTAATCGACACTCATAATGACGTGTCCTGCGACGAGGTTTGGGAAATTTACCGCTTGGCTATAAAAACATTCGGAAAGACACCTTCTCTAATTGAATGGGATCAAGATTTTCCTGAATTTGATGTGTTGCTTTCTGAAGCCGATAAGGCCGCTAAAATTTTAAATAATGACTAAATTACTCAATCTGCAGCGCCAATTTGCTGGCCATTTGCACAAAAAATCTGACTCTGGAGTTTTGCAAGAAATATCGGGATCTAAGATTGGCGCTTTAGCGCGCCTAAATATTTACCGCAATAATGTTTGCGGCGGATTTGAATCGGTTTTGTCGTCTAATTTTTCCGTGACTAAAGAAATTTTAGGAGCGGAAAAATTTGAACAATTGCTCATAAAATATTGTAAAAAATTTCCTTCTAAAAGCGGCGATTTAAATGAATTTGGCACAGACTTTCCTAAATTTATTTCTCGCGCCAAACCATCATATTTAAAGGATTTGGCGCGCTTGGAACTGCTGCATCACCAGGCTTATTTTGTTGAAAAAACTAACAAGAAATTTGATCTAAAAACATTCCAAAAACTGCCGGTTGAAAATTTTATCAATTTAATTTTTTCGCTTGATCCGACTTGTTTTTTACTCGCTTCAAAATTTGCAATTTTTTCAATTTGGCAAAAAAAAACGCGCGATAAAAAACTTCACCAAGCCAGAATTTATGATTATTCGCGCTGATAATATTTTTAAATTAAGCAAAGAAGAATTTTTGTTTTTATCACTAATTCAAAAGCAAAAAAAGCTTTATGAAATTTACCAAACGCTTTGCAACAAAACTGGCAAAAACCTCGATATCGGCAAACTTTTAAGGCACTTCATTTCAAATGGCACAATCACCAATTATGCGTGAATTTCAGCTGATCGAAAAATTTTTTAAACCACTGACAAAATCTTGCGAAGCCTCGCAGAACCTAAATGATGACGTTGCAAAAATTTCTCTTAAAAAAGATGAAGAGCTAGTGATTAGCAAAGATATGTTTGTTGAAGATGTGCATTTTTTACGTGAGGATGGAGGCTTTAAAATTGCTTCAAAACTGCTGCGCACTAATCTTTCAGATCTTGCCGCATCTGGCGCGACACCACTTTATTACATGCTGGGATTTTCTAAGAATAAGCATGTTGATGAAGAATTTTGCAGTGAATTTGCGCAAGGCTTAAAATCAGCGCAAGATGAGTTTGGTCTTTGTTTGATTGGTGGCGATACGGTTAGCACTAAGAAACTTTTTTTCTCAATTACGATTTTTGGCGCGGTAAAAAAAGGCAAATCCTTGTCACGCAATCAGGCAAAAGATGGAGATCTAATTTTTGTCTCAGGAAGCATTGGAGACGCATTTTTAGGACGTAAAACTGCTTTTGATCGTCACGCAATTGCGCGTCACTTTTTTCCAACACCGCGAATTAATTTAGGAAAAAAGCTGCTGGAAAATAATTTATCTAAATGCGCCATCGATGTTTCGGATGGCTTACTTGCTGATTTGCGGCATATTTGCGAAGCTTCGAAACTTGATGCGGAAATTTATTTGCAGAAAATTCCTTTATCTAAATCGGCGCAGAAATTTTTTGAAACAAATTCTAAAATAAAGCTGATGGATTTAATCTCTGCAGGAGACGATTACGAATTAATTTTTGCAGCAAATCCTCGCAATCGAAAAGAAATTGCAGAACTTTCAAAGTCTCTAAAGCTTGATATCAGCTGCATTGGCGAATTTAAGAAATCTGCAGACAAAAAATTTCAGATCACCTTGTGCGATGAGAAAAACGCAAAAATAAACATCAAAAAATTTGGCCATGAACATTAAAAGTCTTTTTTCAAAATTAAAAAAATCAGAAGACACTAAATATGTCGGGTCTTTTAGAAGAAGCGCCGCAACCACGATTGATATGTGGATAGTTTTGCTCATGCGGGTTGTGGTTATGCAGCTACTTAGCACTTACTGGCTGGAGGCAAAAGTTCTCGCCTTCAAAACAGAATTTACTGAGCATTTTGGCACTGAAAGCATTAAAAATACTCCAGAACATATTGATTTTGTAATTCACAGCTCAGCCTTTCTTTGCGCGATAGTTTTTTATATTATAGTGGTTTTGGTTGGTGCTTTTTATCATGCCTGCCTTAACTCTTCTGCTTGGCAGGGAACCGTTGGAAAGCGCTTAACAAAAATTATGATTGTTAAAGAAGACGAGTCGAAAATCAGCTTTATGAATGCCACATCTCACTACTTTCTTTCGATCTTACCCTTTGCCTTTATCATTTATTTGGTGAGTTATCAATTGCAGCATCAGGTCAAATTTTTTGAAGCCTTGACCGCTTCTGAACTTAACGTTTTCTTGGGAATATCTTTTGTAATTTGGATCCAAATTCATCTTTTTACTAAAAAGAAAACTACAGCTTACGACTTGATTTGCGGAACCGTTCTAATCAACGGAAAAACTGCAGCGAAGTTTCCTTGGAGTAAAATTAAATCTTAAAAATAACTCATCATGATTTCGATCTCACAAAAAACGGTAAATAGCAAAATCGATTGCAGCGGCATTGGCTTGCACAATGGATTGCGCTCATCAATCACATTAGTTCCGGCTCCTTGCAATACAGGAATTGTTTTTAGAAGAACTGATATTGGTGGCGAAAATGGTATTATTAAGGCCAATTACAAGAATGTCTTGGGCACAAATCTAGGCACTACACTTACCAATGAATTTGGCGCCAAGGTTTCAACTATCGAGCATTTAATGGCGGCAATTTGGGGGTGCGGCATTGATAATCTTTTTATCGATATCAATGCTCCAGAAGTGCCGATTATGGATGGTAGCTCGGAGCCTTTCGTATTTTTAATTGAATGCGCTGGCATTAATTTTCAAGAGGAGCCTCGTCGCGTGCTTGAAGTAATGAAAAAAGTTCGCGTTGAGGATGGGGATAAATTTATTGAAGTTGAGCCATCGAAAGATTTTTCGATCGATTTACATATCGATTTTGATCACAAAGAAATTCAGCAGCAGAAATTTGACTATCACTCAACTTTCACCTCTTTCAAAAACGACATTTGTCGCGCCCGAACTTTTGGTTTCAAGCATGAGATTGATCAATTACATAAGATGGGATTAGCAAAAGGTGGATCACTAGATAATGCAATTTTGGTGGACGAGCACGGAATCGTAAATAAAGGCGGCCTTCGCTATGAAGATGAGTTTGTGCGTCACAAAACTTTAGACTTCATTGGCGATATTTATCTTGCTGGGCATTTTATTTTGGGACATTTTAACGCTTCAAAAGCTGGGCATGGAATTAATAACAAACTACTTCACAAACTTTTTGAAGATGAGGCGGCGTGGAGAATTATTTAAGGAAATAATTCGGTTCTAAAAATTTGAGACCTAATTTTGATAAAGTTTATTCATCCAGTTTTCCCAAATTACAGAACTTCGAGACATAGTTGGCAAAGTTGAGATACCTTGCCGAAGAAAATCCTCCACAGAATCTCACCCCAAGCATTTGGCGCAGATTTAAATTCTTTGATACGAATTTAAATTAAAATTTTTCTAAACCAAAAAGCCTTCTGTAATTCGTCCATCCTGAAATACCTCACCAACCCACTTTCTACTTGCTTCTACAACAGTTTCTCTTGCCATTCTTTTGCCAGAAATCGGGGGTCACCATTCATTTTCTGGCAAATAAATTCAGTAAAATTTATCACGGAAAGTCATGAAGCCGATT
>CANEVP010000039.1 GCA_947442475.1 Rickettsiales bacterium | reverse complement strand
CCAGTTTTTCAGCAGAAATTTCACCGCTTTTTTCTTCCGATTTTTATCCAATCCTCGGTGAATTTTTACCCTCTCTTTGATGTGTCCAAACATCCCTTCTAGATGATTATTTGTTGGCGGAATATTTGAGTTTTTGATGTCGGTGTAGGTAAAAAGATAAAGCATGTTGGAATCAATCCAGTTTCTTTCTCACGCTGAGATCTAATTAGCAGAACTCTTAGATGGCTTGATGCAGCATTTACAAATTGTCGCATGAGATCCTCCTTGCAAAATTAAGAATTTTGCAACCCTTGATATATTAGACAGAAATCACAAGAGAAAATTTGGAGAGGCAAGAACCTATTGTTGTGAAGCCTTTAGAGAGAAAAGACTTCAACAATAGGTTAGGTAAAATGAGAGATAATTAAGAGAACATCTTAGCAAAGTTTCTTCTTTTGCGTTTTTTCCAGAAGCTGCGGTGATAAGCATCTGACGCCAAAAGAGGAACCACTGAAGTTGCTTCAGCAAAAACCATTTGTTCATAAGTTGTATCAACTTTGCCCCAAGAGCAGGCTTCTTTTAGAGTTGAAGAAGAGCAAGCGCCGTCACGAGAATCAGCAACTGTGATTTGTACGGCGTATTTGTGCATCTCAGCTTCAACGCCCAAAATTTCGGCACATACAACAGTGTCTTGAACGAAATTTTTTGGCACACCGCCACCAATCATCAAAAGACCAGTGGTTCCGGCTTTGATTTTGATGTCAGTTAATTCTCTGAAATCAGCGATTGAATCCATTGTCATGTGCTTTTTTGGATTTTTAACTTGGTGTAAAACCAAACCAAAACCAGCAGATGAGTCAGTAAAAGCTGGGCAGAAAATCGGCACATTATAATCGTAAGCCAATTCGGTTAGAGACTCTTTTTTCTTAGAGTTCTTTTTCAAATATTTTCCCATTTCCCAAATAAACTCGCGAGATGAGTAAGGGCGAGCTTCAAGAGTGTTGGCAATTTTGTAAATTACGTTGTCGCAATTTTGCAAATCTTTCTCGTCGATGTAAGTGTCGTAAATCCTGTCGATATAATTTTTGCGAAGGAATTGGTCATCAATGAAAGGCGTTCCTTGATAATGTTTAAAACCAAGAGCTTCAAAAAAATCCATATCAACAATTGATGCACCTGTTGCAACAATCGCATCAACCATACCGTATTTCACCATGTCGGCGTAAACTTTCATGCAGCCACCAGCAGAAGTTGAGCCAGCCAAAGTCAAGATCACTGAGCAATCTTTATCTTTTTGCATCATGTTAAAAATCTCGGTAGCACGAGCCAAATCGCGAGATGTAAATGACATGTGATCCATCTGATCAATGATCGGGCGCGCATCAAATGAAGTGATATCGATATGCTTAACTGGACGCTTTAGAAGCTCTTTTTTAGTAACCATTTTTTTGAAATTTTTGGTTGAAAGAAATTGTTACGCAGATGCTGTTGCTAGATCTTCTTGCTCTTCGTTATCACGATACATTGAAACCATCGGCTCGTCAGAAACTTCAATCTGAAGATTTTTATTAAAACCGTTAAACTCAGTTCTAATACTGCGAGAGTAAGCGCCAAGTTGACCGATTTCGATGTAATCGCCTTCAGAAATATTTTCCGGCAAGTAGAACGGACCCTTCATTGAATCAAGCGAATCGCAGGTTGGGCCGTAAAATCCGAAAGGAATATCTTTAGTTGAAAGCGCTTCTTTTTTGTTAATGCGCATCGCTTTTGACGGATAGATGAAGCCAGGAAAACCAGCATCAAATAAGCCACCGTAAGTGCCGTCATTCAAGTAAAGCATGTTCTTTTTGCGAGCTTCAACACGCACCAAAAGTGAGCCAGATTCTGCAACTAAAGCGCGACCCGGTTCGCACCAGATGCGACAATTTTTGTCGAGACCCATGTGATTAATCGCATCGAAAATCTCATCAAAATAAGCGCTCAAGTTTGGCGGAGTCATGCCCGGATAAGATGATGGAAAGCCGCCACCAATATCGATGACATCAAGTTTAACTTTTGCCTGCTCAAGAATTTCTTTAGTGATGTTAAGCGCGTTACGATATTCAGTCGGTTCCATACATTGCGAACCAACGTGAAAGCAGATGCCCAGTCTTTTAGCAGAAGCTCTAACTTTGCGCAAAAGCGAAACTGATTCAGAAGGAAGAATACCAAATTTGCCCGACAAATCAATTGCCGCATGTGAGTTTGGAATTGCCAAACGCAAGTGCAAACCAAGATCTTTGGCGCCTTTGGTTACTTCGATAATTTTTTGCAACTCATCGAATGAATCGAGCGAGAAATCGCGAATGTTATGATTGAAATAAGCATCAAAAATCGCTTCACGTGATTTTACCGGATGCATGAAATACATGCTCGCGGCATCGCCAAAAAGATCGTTGATTAATTTTACTTCAGCCATTGATGCAACGTCAAAATGCTTCACGCCCGCCTCAAACAAATGCTTCAGAACCACTGAATCAGGATTACTTTTTACCGAGTAAAGAATGTCGCTAGCGAATTTTGGCGTTTGAAAATTCTCTAAGAAAAATTTTGCTGCACGCTTGATCGAGTTTGGACGGATAAAATAAACCGGAATTGATGGCTTTAATTCAACAACTTGGTCTGCAACTGTAGAGAATTTTTTGGCTGATCTTTGGGTAGATTGCTTTGGTCCCTTGGCGGAATTTTGCGCGTTAAACAGATAATGAACTTTGGGGTTTTTCGCCCCATCATATTCGAGTTCTTTTCCCATTTCTTTGTCGGGGTTAAAATTAAGTAAAAGAAGAAAAAAGACTTAATTTTTGTTCAAATTTCAACATGGTGCGCAACCTTGATATTACTGGCTTGGCACCACTATTTTTGAACGCAATTTTTTTTGAAGAGGGCGCAAAGTAGGAACTGATTTTTATTTGTAAATAAATAATCCAATAAAATTTATTTTCCCCTCCAAAGCCTGAGTTTTCTAAGGCGTTTCTAAGAAAAAAATTTGACTGATTTCGACTCGGGTTTTTAGAAAAAAACTGCCAGCAAAAAATTAACAATTCAAAAATTTTAAAATCGATTGTCTCACGGCAACACCAGCCTCAACTTGCTCTAAAATCAAACTGAAATTTTCATCATCGGCGAGCGCCGAAGAAATTTCGACATCACGATTAATCGGCCCCGGGTGCAGAACCAAAACATCGGGCTTGGCGACTTTTAATTTTTCGTGGGTTAGGCCAAAAAGTTTAAAATATTCTGATAGACTCGGAATGTAGCAGCCCAGCATTCGCTCTTGCTGAATGCGCAACATCATCACCACATCAACGCCGGCAATTCCCTCTGAGAGTGATTCAAAAACTTCAACGCCCCATTTTTCTTTGAGCCAATTGCGATAGTCATAAGTGATTAAAGTTGGTGGCGTAATTACGCGAATTTCACAGCCTAATTTTTTGAATAACTTAATGTTAGAACGCGCCACTCTTGAGTGCAAAACGTCGCCGCAAATTGCAATTTTTAAATTTTGTAAAGTTTTTTTGTGCTGCAAAATTACGAAAGAGTCGAGCAAAGCTTGACTTGGATGCTCATTAGTTCCGTCTCCAGCATTAATCAAGGAAGCGGAAATATATTTTTTCAACACATCGCAAATGCCGCTGCCATTGTGACGAATCGCGACAAAATCCGGATTCATCGCGTTGATAGTTTTTGCAGTATCGATGATTGATTCACCTTTTTTGAGGGAAGAAAGCGAGATGTCGATATTTACCACCTTTGCGCCCATGCGTTTGGCGGCGATTTCAAATGAGGTTCTGGTGCGGGTGGAGTTTTCGAAAAAGAAATTTACTAGGAGTTTTCCATCCAAGTCTTCGCTGTTATTGGGATTTTTTCTAAAGAATTTTTCTGCTGATTTATGAAGATCATTAACATCTTGGAGTGATAGCCTGTCTATGCTGATGAGATCCTTCATTATGACGCTTTGATTAGATGTTTAAAAATTTCTTCTAGATCGGGTTGTTTAGTTGAGATGTCTTTGATCTGAATTTTATTATCAGAAATCGTGTGAAGAATTTTTGCCACTGCAATTTTTTCAGGATCATAAGTGATGGAAATTTTATCTTTGGCCAAAAGTTTGGTTTGCAGATTTGGAAATAAAGCCAGCGTTTGCGCCGTGATTTCGTCAAAGCAGCTTATGATTAGTTCTTTGCTAGAAAGAACATTCATCAAATTCTCTTTACGATCGCAGGCGATCACTTGGCCGTGATTAATGATAGCGATTTCGTCGCATAGTTCTTCGGCTTCTTCGAGATAATGCGTGGTTAGCAAAATTGTTGTGCCTGATTGATTTAATTTTTTTACATAATTCCAAAGTTGGTTGCGCAACTCAACGTCAACGCCCGCCGTTGGCTCGTCTAAAACTAAAATTTCCGGATTATGCACCAAAGCTTTTGCCACCAAAAGACGGCGACGCATTCCACCAGATAGACTGCGCGGCTTTGCCAGCGCTTTATCTTTTAAACCCAGCGCTTCAATAATTTCGTCAGTGCGGCGCTCAGATTTTTTAATGCCGTAATAGCCAGCGTAAATTTCTAAAGTTTCGCGAACGTTGAAAAATGGGTCGATCACAAGTTCTTGCGGCACGATGCCGATTTTAAATTTTGCTGCTTGCTGATCTTGGTCAATATCGATGCCACCGATTTTTACCACGCCGGAAGTTTTATTAACCAAGCCAGCAAGAATATTAATGATGGTTGATTTACCCGCGCCGTTGGGACCTAAAAGCCCGAAGAATGAACCTTTTTTAATCTGCAAATTAATAGATTGCAGCGCGGTTTTTTCTGCAGATCTTTTTGATTTTTTGTAGGTTTTTCCGAGATTGGAAATTTCGATTGCAAAATCTGTCACTAGATAATTCCTTTTTCTTTAAGCATTTCTTGTAACTCGCCGGATTGGATCATTTCTTTCACGATGTCACATCCACCGACAAATTCACCTTTGATGTAAAGCTGTGGAATGGTTGGCCAGTCAGAAAATTCTTTGATGCCTTGTCTAACTTCCGCGTCACGCAAAACATCAATATCGGTAAAATTTACACCAAGTGTTTTTAATCCGTGAGCCACCGCTGCGGAAAAACCACATTGTGGAAAATCTTTGGTGCCTTTCATGTAAAGCACAACGTCGTTGGCAGAAATTGTTTCTTGAATTTTTTCGAAAATATCAGTCATGGGATTTTTATTTTAGTTTGCTGAGGTCTTGAGTTGCATGGCGTGAAGCACGTCGCCGAGAATTTCTTTTAGAGCGTTATTAACCATTTTATGTTGCTCAACTCTTGTTTTGCCAGCGAAAATTTTGTCGGTGATTTTAACGCTGTAATGATTGTCGTCGGCAACTAAAGCAACAACCTCAATTTGCGCTTCAGGGAAATTTTCACGCAAAAGTTTTTCTAAATCTTTTTGAGCAATTGGCATTTTTTTTAAGGGTTATTTTTTACAAAAAAAGGGACGGGTCAAAAAGACCCGCCCCCTTCGTATTACTTTAGCTAATTAAGACTAGCTGAAAAATCCACGACGTTTTTTATGACCGCCGTCTCTGTCATCACGATCATCGCGATCACGAGGAGGACGTCTTTCTTCACCACGACGATCATCGCCGCCGCGTCTGTCGTCACGATCACGAGAAGGACGTCTGTCATCGCGGTCACGGCTTCCACCACCACTGCGACGGTCATCACGACCACCAGTTTCTCTTTCGTCAACCATTTGTGGACGGTTTGGAATACGATCAGAAATGTCTTCGCCGGTTTTTTGATCAACACAACGGAAACTTAATTTTGGACGGCCTTTTTTGTCAAAACCGATAACTTTAACTTTAACGATGTCGCCTTCATTGATTACGTCTTCAACGAAATCAACACGATATTCAGCAAGTTCAGAAATGTGAATGAAGCCATCACGATTGTTAGAAATGCTAACGAAAGCACCAGCATCAATAACTTTCACAACTGGGCCTTCGTAGATATCGCCGATTTCTGGCTCGAAAGTGATTTCGTGAATCATACCAATCGCTTTCTTAATTGAATCAGCGCTATTTGAAGAAATTTTGATGGTGCCGCTATCGTCAACATCAACAACCGCTCCAGATACTGCGCAAATTTCTTTGATTACAGCGCCGCGAGATCCGATTACTTCACGGATTTTTTTCGGGTTGATAGTTAGAACTTCAACTTTTGGCACATTACAATTTAGCTCGGTTCTTGCCTCAGGAACAGCTTCAATCATTTTGTCTAAAATGTGAATTCTGCCGGCATTAGCTTGATTAAGAGCAGCGCTCATAATGTCAGCAGTGATGCCGTTGATTTTGATATCCATCTGCAAAGAAGTGATTCCTTCTCTGGTTCCTGCAACCTTGAAATCCATGTCACCTAAGTGATCTTCATCGCCCAAGATATCAGAAAGAATAACGTAATTAGCGCCTTCTTTAATCAGTCCCATCGCGATTCCAGAAACTGGAGCTTTGATTGGAACGCCAGCATCCATTAGCGCCAAAGAAGTGCCGCAAACAGTTGCCATTGAAGATGAACCGTTTGATTCAGTGATTTCAGAAACAACGCGAGTTGTGTAAGAGAAAGCCTCAGTAGTTGGGAAAACTGGGTTGATCGCGCGCCAAGCCAATTTGCCGTGACCGATTTCACGACGACCAGGTGGTTTTAACTGACCAGTTTCACCCACTGAGTAAGGAGGGAAGTTGTAGTGTAGCATGAAGTTTTCTTTCGACATGCCTGGATCTAAATTTTCGATCATCTGCTCATCTCTGCTTGAACCAAGAGTAGCAACAACCAAAGCTTGAGTTTCACCACGAGTGAAAAGAGCGCAGCCGTGAACTTGTGGCAAGAAACCAGTTTCAATTGAGATTTGTCTAACTTGATCAGTTTTGCGTCCATCGATTCTGATGCCGTTTTTCAAAACGTCGTTGCGCACGATTTCTTGGGAAAGGATTTTGAAAAGTGACTTAACTTTATTGCCAGTAACTCCAGCTTCTTCGTTAACGAATTTAGCTTTAACGTCAGAGTTGATTTTATCCAACTCGGCAACACGAGTTTGCTTATCTTGAATTTTGTAAGCATTTATTAAACGGTCAGCAATGAAGCCATTGATTTCATTCTTAAGAGCTGAGTGATCTTCTTGCTTAACTTCGATTTTCTTTTTGCCAGCTTCTGCTTTCAATTCTTCAATCATTTGAATAACTGGCTGGAAAGCTTTGTGACCAAAGTCTAAAGCAGCTAGCATTTCAACTTCGGTAAGTTCTTTTGCTTCAGATTCGATCATCAAAACTGATGATTCGGTTCCTGCAACAACTAGATCCAAACGACTTTGTTTAAGTTCTTCTTGGCTTGGGTTTAAAACGAATTCACCGTTAATTAAACCAACACGAGCGCCACCAACTGGTTCAGTCAAAGGAGCTTCAGAAATTGCCAAAGCGGCAGAAGCTGCAATCAAAGCAACTAGATCTGGAGTGCAAGTTGGATCGTAAGAAAGAACGGTACAAATCACGTTAACTTCATTGTAGAAGTTAGCTGGGAAAAGCGGTCTGATTGGACGATCGATCAAACGAGAAGTAAGGGTTGCTGCGTCAGAAGGTTTAGCTTCGCGCTTGAAGAAGCCGCCCGGAATTTTTCCAGCAGCGTAGAATTTTTCGATATAGTGAACAGTAAGAGGGAAGAAATCTGCGTTTTCAGCAGCTTTGCTTGCGACGGTAACTGCGCAAAGAATTGTCGTGTTACCATATTTAGCCATGACTGATCCGCTGGCTTGGCGAGCGATCTTACCTGTTTCAAGAGATAAGGTTTTGCCATTCCAGATGATTTCTTTTTTTACAACATTGAACATATTTTCAGCTTTTTATTATTGATTTGGGTAGAAGAGCGAGATCTTACTTTCTTAGATCTAATTTTTTGATAAGAGCTTCGTAGCGTGCTACAGATTCAGCTTTTAGGTAGTTAAGCAATCTTCTTCTTTTACCAACCAAGATCAAAAGTCCCCTTCTTGAAGAGAAATCTTTTTTGTGAATTTTCAAATGCTCAGTAAGGCTTAGAACCTGTTGAGTAATGATGGCACACTGAACTTCAGTAGAGCCGGTGTCTTTTGTGTTTTGGGCGAAATCAGCAACAACTTGTTTTTTTGTTTTGGTAGTAAGAGACATTTTTTTAAAATGATTAAATTGAGCCTAAGCTTTGGTAGCCTAAGCGAGACTTCAGGGAAAATTGATTCGGGCTCGATCTTCTAGAAAGAACTGATTAGATCATCCAACTTGACTGCTGCCTTAAAGGACATCCTGCACCAATAGCAGCGAGCCATCCGAAAAACGACCGCCATAAGTAGTGGCGCGTTTTAAGGCGTCAAGCGAAATTCTTTTTTCATACAGAAATTTACCAACCCTCAGGCGAGTAAGGGTCGAAACGTAACCACAAACTCCGATTTTTTTGCAAATGTCACGCGCGAGTGAGCGAATGTAAGTGCCTTTAGAACATTCAACTTCTAGCTCAGCGAACTCTTCGAAATTTGAAACAAATTTTAGTGAAAAAATTTCTACTTCGCGTGACGGCATTTCGAATTCTATATCTTTGCGCGCCAGATCGTAGGCATGTTGCCCGTTGATTCTAATTGCCGAAAAGCGTGACGGCGTTTGCTTGATTTTGCCGATAAAAAATGGCGTGGCAGAAATTATTTGAGCGTTGGTTGGTCGAGCTAAACTGGTTTCGGTAATTTTTCCCTCAACATCATCGGTGTCACGAAACTCACCCCAGCTGATACGAAATAAATATTTTTTACGAGTCTTCATCAAAGCTTCGCTGGTCTTGGTCGCTTTGTTTAATGCAATAGGAAGGATGCCTGAGGCGAAAGGATCGAGAGTGCCACCATGTCCAACTTTTTTGGCGCCGGTAATTCTTTTAACAATTGCTACCGCTCGCGCCGAAGAAATGCCGATCGGCTTGTCGATATTAAGCCAAAGATCGGCAAATTTTAAATTTGAGGCCAGCATCAAAAAGAAAAGCGACTAAGCAACATTGGCGCCAGAGATAATATCGATTAACTCTTTGGTAATGTTTGATTGTCTGGTGCGGTTGTAAACCAAGGTTAAATTCTTGATCATTTTACCAGCATTGTTGCTCGCGGCTTCCATCGCAGCCATTCTTGCGCCTTGTTCAGAGGCACTGTTTTCAAGAAGTTCGTTGTAAATTTGCATCGCCAAGTTTTTTGGCAAAAGTTCAGATAAAACCACTTCTTCACTTGGCTCGTAATGTAATGGAGATTCTAAATTTGTCGCTTCTTTAACAGCGATTTGCGCCGGAATTAACTGCTTCAAAATTTGCTCTTGAGCAATTGCTGATTTGAATTTGCTGTAAATCACTTCGCAAATATCGAATTGATTTTGAGCGAAAAGTTCAGCGAATTTTTCAGCTAAATCATGAGCAATTTTGTGATCAATTAGACCTTTAAAAACACCAAAAGAATGGTCGATGATTTTCTCGCCATAAGCTGATCTCAGTTGGTCGTAAGCTTTTCTACCAACGCAGTAGATTTTTACTTCACGGCCTTGTGACACTAAATTATTAATGTGCAATTTAGCCATTTTCACAGTCGCACTATTTAAGCCACCGCAAAGACCGCGGTCAGATGAAAATACTACAACCAAGTGAGTATGACTTTTGCCTTTGCCGGTCAAAAGCGGAAATTTCTCACTCAAATTACCACGCACCGCAACGTTTGAGGCTAGGCTTTCAATCATTTCTTGAATTTTATCAGCGTAAGGACGGGAAGCCTCAACTAATTGCTTAGCTTTTTTCAAACGCGACGCCGCCACCATTTTCATGGCTTTGGTCATTTTTTGAGTCGATTTGACTGATTTAATTCTGGTTTTGAGAGTTTTTAAATTGGCCATGAAAAATTTTAACTTTTGTCGTGAGCTAGTTTATCAGAAAGACCCGCGTGATCAAAACTTGCTGAAGGCGCATGGTTCAAAAAGATCTGCAAAAATTCTTCGATTGCAGCTTTCAATGCAGCTTCATTGCTGTCGCTGATTTTTTGCTCTTGTTTGATTGAAGCCAAAATTTCTGGATGAGAAGTGCTCAATTTGCGTAAAAATTCTTTCTCAAATTTTACAACTTCTTTAGCTGCGATTCTGTCCAAGTAACCTTTTACACCAACGTAAATTGAAGCAACTTGCTCTTCGAAGCCCATTGGAGAATATTGATTTTGCTTCAATAGCTCAGTCAATTTGCGACCACGATCTAGCAATTTTTGCGTTGCAGCGTCTAAGTCAGAACCGAATTGCGCGAAAGCTTCAAGCTCACGGAATTGCGCCAAGTCAAGCTTGATGGTTCCGGCAACTTGTTTCATTGCTTTAGTTTGAGCAGCAGAACCTACGCGAGATACTGACAAACCAACGTTTACAGCTGGTTTGATACCTTTGTAGAAAAGCTCAGTTTCTAAGAAAATTTGTCCGTCGGTAATCGAAATTACGTTAGTTGGAATGTAAGCCGAAACGTCACCCGCTTGAGTTTCAATGATTGGAAGTGCAGTCAAAGACCCACCACCCATTTCATCCGACATTTTAGCAGCGCGCTCAAGCAAACGTGAGTGAACGTAGAAAACGTCTCCAGGGTAAGCTTCGCGTCCTGGTGGGCGGCGAAGTAGAAGTGACATCTCGCGGTAAGAAACCGCGTGCTTACTTAAATCATCATAAGCCACCAAAGCGTGCATGCCATTATCGCGGAAATATTCGCCGATGGTGCAACCGGTGTATGGAGCAAAAAATTGTAGAGCGGCCGCTTCTGAAGCAGTTGCAGAAACCACAACTGAATATTTCATCGCACCAGCATCTTCCAAAGTTTTAACAATTTGAGCTACGGTTGAGCGCTTTTGGCCAATTGCAACGTAGATACAGTAAAGTTTTTGTTTCTCGTTATTTTCTTCGTGAGCTTTGGCTTGGTTGATGAAAGTATCAAGAACGATGGCAGTTTTGCCGGTTTGACGGTCGCCAATGATAAGTTCACGTTGTCCGCGTCCAATTGGAATCAAGCTGTCGATTGCTTTAATGCCAGTTTGCATCGGCTCAGAAACTGATTGGCGGGCGATAATTCCCGGAGCCTTAATTTCTACACGACGCATTTCAGTGCCGACAAGTGCGCCTTTACCATCGATTGGATTTCCCAAAGCGTCAACAACACGTCCCAACAAACCTTTACCAACCGGAACTTCAACAATCTTGCCCGTTCTTTTAACGTTTGAGCCTTCTTTAATTGATTGGGCGTTACCGAAAATTACGATACCAACATTGTCGGTTTCAAGGTTAAGAGCCATGCCTTTAACGCCTGATTCAAACTCAACAAGTTCACCAGCTTGAACATTATCAAGCCCATAAACTTTAGCGATCCCGTCGCCAACTTTAATTACTTCACCAACTTCTTGAAGGTCAGCAGTGCTACGGAAGTTTTCGATGCTTTTTTGTAGAATATTGGAAAATTCTTCGACTTTAAATTCCATGATGTGAGTGAGTGATTATTATTAAAAATGAAAATTAGTTAGCGGCCGCGAGGCACTCTTTGCCTATGACGGCAAGCTGATTTTTTAAACTGGCATCAATAATTTCTGAACCGATCTTAACTTGAAAACCACCTAAAATTGCTTCCTTAACCGTTTCTCTAACAGCAACAGTTTTGGTTGGATATTTTTTCTCAACTAGAGCTTTGATGCGATCAAGTTGAGCTTTTTCGGTTTTTACAGCAGTGATTACTTCAACATCTAAAATGTTTTTTTGCACCTTCACAATGCGTGAATATTCTTCGTAAATTTCTGGGAATAAATTCAACCTTCTGTTGCGCACAATTGAAGCAAAAAAGTTTGAGGTTAGCGCCCCCAAAGCAAATTTCTGCGTTACTTCTTGGATGATTTTTACCAAGTCATCTTTAGCGATAACCGGATTTTTTAACTCATGAGCAAAGCTAGTGCTGAAGTTTTGCTTAAAGACATCTAGCTCGCCAGAAACTTTATCAACGATGTTACTTTTTTTGGCAGCAACATACAGAGCTTTAGCGTAATTTTTCGCAATGACGGAAACTCTTGGCATTTGGAGATTTATTAAAATTGAGTCTGAAAATATACTTGAAGAAGGCACCTTGGCTTAGAGGCGCGGCAACCTATGTAGGAAAAAATAAAATGCAACTTGGGAATCTTAAATATTCACCGGATCAACATTTTCAAAATGTTCATGCATTTGGTTTGAGCTAGAGAATTTTGCCGTCCGCTTCTCGCTCGCAATGTGAAACAAGGCATCGCCTTTATTAGCTAAGGGCAACATTGACATACCAATAATAATACCCGTTTCGTGAGCCTTAACCGCGATTTTGTGGTCGCCGAAAGGATTAGAGATCTCGCCCAGCACGTCACCTTTTTTAACATGCTTGCCCAATTTTTGATGCGCAATGTGAATGCCGCTGCGAGGAGCCCGAACCCAAGAGCTAGACCGCGCGACAAAAATCCTTTTCTCAGCTTTCTTTGGCACCCTCACTTTAATCATGCCGATCTCGCGCATTACATTTAAAATGCCGTTAACGCCAATGGTAATTCCAACCTCATCAAAACGCAGTGCCTCACCAACTTCATACAAAATCATCGGAATGTTGGCTTGTGTCACAGAAGCACGCAGCGATCCATCGCGCAAATTCGATCCGATAATTACCGGCGCGCCGAAAGATTTTGCTAAATCAAACGTAAATTGATCAGAAATATCAGCGCGGATTTGCGGATAGTTACAGCGGTGAAAAGCGCCCGTGTGCAAATCAATGCCAAAATCAGATTTCAACACGATTTCTTGCATGAATTTGTAAGCCAATTGCGAAGTCAACGAGCCGTTTTTTAATCCGGGAAAACAGCGATTCAAATCACGACGATCCGGCAAATAACGCGTGCGATCATTAAAACCAAAAATATTAACAATCGGAATCACAATTAATGTGCCGCAGAGATTTTTTAATTCTTTTGATGCCAGCAAGCGGCGTGTAATTTCAATGCCGTTAATTTCGTCGCCGTGAATTGTTGAAGAAATAAAAAATGTCGGCCCATCTTTTTTGCCACGAATCACCTCAACCGACATTTTCACATCGGTAAAATCGTAAATACTTCCCATGTCAATATTAATGCGCACCTTTTGCCCGCGCTTAATTTCAACGCCATCAATTTTGAAATGAGAGTCCGATTTTTTGATCATTTTAAATACCTAAATTAACTCTCAAGTCATGCTGAGCCTGTCGAAGCATGATTCTGGCCCGCCTCTAGAATCATGCTTCGACAGGCTCAGCATGACTTGGGAGATTTGTTTAAAGGACTACTTCTTTTTATTCAAAAATGCATAAGACAAAATTTTGTAACACAATTTCGCCGAAAGAAAATCACAAGAATGCAGCGCTTTTACCGGCGCCAACTCCACCACATCCGCACCAACAATATTAGAAATTTTGCTGGCTTCACGAATAATATCTAACGCGTCTTCCCACATTACGCCACCTGGCTCCGGGGTTCCAGTTGCTTGCATCAAACTCGAATCAAAGCCATCCAAATCAAAAGTCAAAAACACCGGACGACCGCGCAAAGATTCAACAATTTTTTTAGCATTCCAAGTGCGGCGATCTTTGCCGAAGTGAATTGTAATGCGGTGACGATTGGCTTCTAAATAAGGAATTTCGCTCGCCGAAATATTGCGAATTCCGCAAGAAATTAAAGTTGAAATCGGATTATCCATAACGCGGCGAAGTGCTGCGGCGTGCGAATAATGCTCGCCATCAAAACCATCGCGCAAATCGGCGTGAGCATCAAAATGCAAAATCGCAAGGTCAGGATATTTTTTAACAAAAGGACGAATCGAGCCCGCCGTAATTGAATGTTCACCACCAAGAATTAGTGGAAATTTTCCGGCGTCTAAAATTGTTTGGGTGATTTTTTCCAACTGCTCCAAAGATTTTGCTACCGATCTGCGATCAATTTCTGGCGCCTTCATTGTAACTACGCCATATTGACGAAAAGGCTCACACCAAAATTCTTCGTCAAAAAGCTCAACTTGTTGTGAAGCATTGATAATTGCTTTTGGCCCGTTTTTAGTGCCGCCGCCGTAGCTGACAGATTTTTCTAAACCAAAAGGAACCACCACAACTTGCGCATCGTTTGGCGATTTTAAATATTTTTCCTCAACCCCAAGAAAGCCTGATGCTTGTGGCATTAGCTTAAGTTGTTCGATTGCAGATTTTTTTGCGGCTGGTTTTGCCAAAGATTTTGTTGGAGATTTTTTCACCGCCACAGCTTTTGTTTTTTTCATTTTTGCAGTTTTTAATTAAGGAACCTCTGAACAACCCACAAATTCCTCACCACGCAACTGAGAATTTTTAGATTTTCCAAATCCAAAAAAATTCCCTCAGTTTTTACCATAATTTTCTCGCAAAATCAGCCAATATTTTAGCCAACCTTGTTACTTTTGTG
>CANEVP010000038.1 GCA_947442475.1 Rickettsiales bacterium | reverse complement strand
CCACAGCATGTTGTCTTTGATGCCAGGAATTGGTGAGGAGCGAGCTAGGGATTCTGCGGCAGCTAGGCGGGATTTTGCAATTATGTGAGTTCCGATGAAGGTGCCAGCTAGCATGATGCCGATGATTAGGGTGACGATGGAGACTTCGATTAGGGTTAAGGCTTTTCTAAGCTTCAAAAGATCGATTTGCTTCTCATGTCTTGCTAACATTCTAACCCCCATTTTTTAAAACCGAAAACTTAAAACTCTTACCACTTCTGACAAATCAAAACCTAAATCAACTAGCACTGAGTTCTTTTGTGTAAATATTTTAGTTATTTCGTCCTTCTGACTAATTCCAATTTCAACAATAACTTTTCCGTTTTTTTTAAGGAAATTACCAGATTGATCTGCGATTTTTTTATAAAAATCCAAACCATCTAAGCCACCATCAAGAGCATTTCTTGGCTCATGAATCCTTACTTCTGGCTCAAGATCTTCAATATCTTGCGAAGGAATATAGGGCGGATTGGAGATGATTAAATCGAATTTTTCATCGTGATTTAACGCGGAAAAAAGATCGGATTGTTGTAGGTTTAAACGATTTTTTACTTGATGAGTTTCAGAGTTTTTCTGACAGACTTTTAATGCTTTCTCACTAATATCGACACCAGTTGCCTCTGCTGCTTTATAGGCTTTAAGCAGAGTAATAATCAAACATCCCGAACCAACTCCAACTTCTAAAATTTTTAGTTTTTGATTTTTGTCTAAGAAAGTTTTGAACACTAGTTCGATCAAGCTCTCTGAATCTGGTCGAGGATCAAGAACATCTTTACTAACAAAAAAATCTTCACCAAAAAATTCTCTTCTGTTAATGATGTGAGAAACTGGCTCACGAGAGGCGCGGCGCGCGATGAAATCGAAAAAAACTTTTTGCTCGGCCGCATCTATTTCAAGATCTGGGTTAAAAATCACCCGCTCTTTAGAAACTGAAAGGGCGTGAGAGAGTAAAATTAGTGAATCTAATTTACTGCTACTCACGCCCTTTGAATCCAACTCCAGCCTTGCTTGCGCTAAAGCGCTGGAGATTTTCATTTATTAGAATTTTCCAAGAATTTCGCGGATCGAGGTTTCGTTAACCAAGAATTCCAGATTTTTTTCTCTTCTGATGTCGAACTGAGCAACATCATCTTTACTAACTGCATTTTTTGCAGCCACTTCTTTAGCGACCGAACTCAAACTTGCTGAAAATTTCTTCAAGAAATTTTGGTAAGCATCTTCAGTTAAAGTGCCATTTCCAGCTAAATCAACTGATTGAACTTCGGTGGTTACTGGTTTTTTCTCAGTCATTTGACCCAGATGCAATACCAAGTGATTGATCAGGTTATCAATTTTTTCCACTTTGATTGCCAATGAGCCAGAAGGCATATTGTCATCAGCAAGAGCGTTCATTTCGCCGTTCATGCTAACTTTATAGAGTGGGTTAGAAAATTCTAGGCTCGTAACTTTGATCACTTTGTTATGCTGCGCTGGAACTTCTTGGATTTGAGTTGGATCAGTTGGAATTTGAGCTTTTTGATCGTCTTTATTTGGCATCAAAGAATATTCGATTTCTGCCATAAAGTTACTTTTCACCAAGTTGGTGTCGGTAGCAGTTGCAGCAAGCTTTTCATCGGCTTTAGGCGGAGCAATATGATCAATTGGAGCTACATGAACCTCGGCAGCAACAACAGCTTCTGCGTCAGCGGCGCTAATTGGAGCGGCTGGAGCGGCAGCCGCATCAACAGCAGGAGTAACAACCGAACCATCGGCAGCAACTTCTGGCGCAACCGCTGGATCATTAGCAACAGTAGCACTACCCAAAATGATTTCTCCGGTTTTTAAACCTTCGGTAATTTTTTTCTCGAAAACATTTTTGTAAATATCAACAACATCAAAACCTTCGATGTCTTTGATGTTGGCACTGATTTTAGTTGTGACTTTATCTTCAGCACCAATCGCAGACTCAAGAGTAATTGTTGAGCTACTTGCGGCATAGATAGTATTTTTTTCAAGGTCAGCAATTCTGTAACCAAAATCTAGGTAACTAAATTTACCAATTCTGCCATCAGCAACTGAAACGGTGATTTCGGGCTCTTTGCTGAATTCAACTGCTGATGCAACATTGTCAGAATCTTGAACTAAAACACCCTCTGGCAAAGTAATGGTGAAATCAGAAGAGAAAATTCCAGCTTTAGCTTCAAGATGTTTAACCAGAGTTTGACGCTTGCTTAGCAGGGCTCCGGGAAGGGTGAATTTCAAATCTTTGATTGTGACTGTTTGAGTTAGCGGAAAGCCTGAAACTGCAACTTCTCCGACAGAGACGTAGTTGCTATTTTGATTAATGAAGTTCTCAACTTGCTTGTGTAATTGGCCGGTTTTGAAGAACCAGAACACGCTGTAGACTAAAGTTACTACAACTAAAAGAATCACAAATTTCACTAATGCGTTTTTGCTCATAAGAAGTTTGATTTTTGTTAAATGTTAAATTGATACGTTACGAGTTTCGTCAGGAACTACTAAAGTTAACCCATCCAATTCTTTGGTCATCACAATCTGACAACCGAGTCTGGAAGTTGGAGTTAGTCCGAAGGCTAAATCAAGCATGTCTTCTTCATCTTCATTTGGCACTTCCAGCATGTCGTAAAAGCTTTTATCAACTACTACGTGACAGGTTGAGCAAGCTAGCGATCCTTCGCAGGCGCCTTCCAAATTGATATCGTTGTTATGAGCGGCTTCAAGAACTGTGGTGCCTAGAGGAACTTGAAATTCCCTCTTTTCTCCTTTGCAAATAAAAATGATTTTAACAGTTTGAGACATTGATTTTGTAGGAATGGAAGGTGAGAAAAATTTGTAAAAAAAAGCTTATAAAAACAGGATTTTAGAAATAAAGAATTTTGAAACTGTTTTTTAAAAAGAAAAATTTTGTACCAGAAACATGACAAAAATTGCACTTTACCAACCCGATATTGCCGGCAATGTCGGCACCATAATTCGCACTTGTGTTTGTTTTGATGCAGAGCTGCACATCATTGAGCCCTGCGGTTTTCCACTTGATATGCAGCGCGTAAAAAAATCCGCTTTGGATTACATTCACCACGCCAAAATTTTTCGTCACGCTTCTTTCGAAGATTTTTTTGCCTCAGAAATTTTAGCAAAAAATCAGCGCTTAATTTTGGCTTCAACCAAAGCGAGTGTCGATTACCGCAAATTTAATTTTGCTGAAAATGATGTTTTAATGTTGGGCCGTGAAAGCGCCGGAGTGCCCAATGAAGTAGCCGAAAAAGCCAATGAACGAATTTTTATTCCTATGCAAAACCAGATGCGCTCACTCAACGTGGCAATTTCTTGCGGCATCATTTTAGCGCGAGCGGTGAAATAAATTTATGATTTTTTCTCTGCCACAGGAGCCGCATTAATCTGCGGGCGCACTCCTAAAAGTGGCGCGATATTTTTCACCACCCTTCCTGCAACAGGGGCCGCAACCATCCCGCCAGTATTAAAGCTGTAATTTGGGCGATCAAAAATCACGTAAACCAAATATTTCGGACTCGATATTGGAAACACCGCAACAAAAGACGCCATGGTTTGGCTTTCATTGTAGCCACCAGATTCTGCGCGGTTCGCCGTACCAGTTTTTCCACCAACTTCGTAACCCTCGATGTTAGCTTTTTTACCAGTTCCATCAATTGCAACACTACGCAACATTTGACGCATGGTGTCTGACGTTGATTCTTTGATTACTCTTTTGCCGCTTGGCTGCTCATCCAATTTTAAGAAAGACGGATTGTGTAAAGTTCCACCATTTACAATCGCCGAAACTGCGGTGGCTAAATGCAGCGGCGTGATCGCAATACCATGTCCGTAAGCAATTGTGTAAAGACTAATTTCGCTCCAATTGCGCGGATAAATTGGCTTGCCGAGGCCAGGAAATTCAGTGTCGATTTTTTTAAACAAACCCAATTTCGCCAAAGATTCTTTCTGATTTTCAATGCCAATTTTCGCCGCAATCTTAGCAGTTCCAATGTTGGAAGAATGATCAAAAATTTCCGCAACAGTCATATCATCTTTAAAAGGATGATCATCTTTAATCGAGAAGCGCCCATATTTTATCGGGTCGCGCACGTTGAACGAGTCATTCATTTTAACTAAATCTTTCTCAAAAGCTGTGGTGTTGGTGAATACTTTAAACACCGAGCCAAGCTCGTAAACGCCGTTAGTGACGCGATTAAAACGCTCATCTGGATCTGCTTCATGTTGCAAATTTGGGTCAAATTCTGGCAGCGACGAAAGCGCTAAAATTTCGCCAGTATTTACATCCATAACCACACCAGCTGCAGCTTTAGCGTGAAATTCTTCAATGCCATTAACCAGCTCATCATGCAAAATATCTTGCACGCGCACATCAAGAGCCAAATGCAAATCATCTCCCCGAATCAATTTACGATCATACTGCATCTCCATGCCCGCCAAGCCTTTGCGGTCTAAATCAACGTAACCAACAAAGTGACTGGCGATTGATTTTTGTGGGTAAACACGAATGCGATCATCTTCAAAAAGCAGCCCCGCCATTTGCATATTTTGCACATTATCAACTTGGGTTGGAGTCAGATTGCGCCTGATTAAAATCCATTGTTTACTATTTTTTCCCTCAGAGATTTTTTTGAGAATTTCAGCGTAAGAAAGGTCGGGAAAAATCGCCGCCAAGCCTTTGGAAATTGCCTGCGGATTTTTCACTAAAACACTGCTGACATAAAGCGATTTGGTCTTCAAATCAGTAGCAACTAAAACATCATTTCGATCGTAAATATTAGCGCGACGACCCGCCAGACGAGGATCGTAAATGCCGCTGATTTTCACTTTGTCACCAAAAGCAACGATCAAAACCATCCGTAAAATAATCACGCAAAACGCCACCAAAATGCAGAAATAGATAAAGGCGAGTCTGGATTTTTTGATTTCAATGTTGCTCATCTGCTTGCGCTAGAAGCAGGCCAATCATGATTTCATGACTGGCCGTGCTAATTTTTACAACTTAACTTCTTCAATCAATTTTTTCACCGCTTCCACCGAGCGATTAAACATTGTCAGTTCTTGCGAGTTCAATTTGATCTCAACAATTTTTTCCACACCATTTTTACCAATAACTGCTGGAACGCCGATATACATGTCTTTGACGCCATATTCGCCGTTCAAACTTGCTGCAACTGGCAGAACTTTTCTTTTGTCAAAAAGGTAGCTTTCAGCCATCAAAATTGCTGAAGAAGCTGGAGCGTAAAACGCCGAACCAGTGCCCAAAAGTTTCACGATTTCTGCACCGCCATCGCGAGTTCTTTGCACGATTTCGTCGATTTTAGTTTTGGTTGTCCAGCCCATTTCAATCAAATCTGGCACCGGAATTCCAGCAACTGAAGAGTAACGAATTAGTGGCACCATGGTGTCGCCATGTCCCCCCAAAACGAAGGCATTTACGTCTTCAACTGAAACGTTAAATTCTTGCGCCAAGAAAAGTGACATTCTTGCCGAGTCAAGCACACCAGCCATTCCCACAACTTTGTGAGCCGGAAGTCCAGAAACTTTTTGCATCACATAAACCATCGCGTCCAAAGGGTTGGTGATGACAATTACAAATGCTTCGGGCGCATATTTTTTGATTCCTTCGGCAACTGATTTGATGATTGAAGTGTTAGTTGCCATCAAGTCATCGCGGCTCATGCCAGGCTTTCTCGCAATGCCCGCAGTTACTATTACAACATCAGCGCCGGCAATGTCAGAATAATCAGAAGTGCCAGTAATTTTTGCGTCAAAATCTTCAACCACAGAAGATTGCTCTAAGTCCAAAGCTTTACCTTGGGCTACACCCGCATTCACATCTAAAATCACAATGTCGCCAAGATTTTTTAATCCGGCTAAATGGGCTAGAGTTCCGCCAATGTTGCCTGCACCAACTAGAGCGATCTTATTTCTTTTTTTCATAAAATTTAAATTGAGGTTAAGATTTGAGTAATTTCTGTAAAAATTTCTTGCGGATTTTGTGCGCCGTTAATCAACCTAATTCGTGGATTTTTCTTCGCCAGATGCAAAAAACCTTCCCGAACTTTTTGATGAAAATCGAGGCCCAATTTTTCGTAACGATTATTATCAGCGCGATTGGAAATTCTTGCAAATGCAACTTCCACTGGCACATCAATTAAAAAAGTAATGTCGGGCGCAAAATCACCGATGGTCATTTTTTTAACGTCATCAATCAGCTTCTCATCAAGACCAAAAGCGCTGCCTTGGTAAGCGTAAGTTGAGTCAAAAAAGCGATCGGAAATTACGATTTTTTCTTGCGCCAAACTGGGCTTAATCAACTTCTCAAAATGCTCGAGACGCGCGGCGAAGTTTAAAAATAATTCAGTTTTTGCTTCAAGCTTTTCAATTTTTTCATCAATTAAAATTTCGCGGATACGTTCTGACGCAAAAGTTCCTCCAGGTTCGCGAGTTAGCACCGAAGCAAAATTTTTTGCCAAAAAAAAATCGTGCAATTTCTTCGCTTGCGTTGATTTTCCCGAGCCTTCAATTCCTTCAAACGTAATAAATTTCGACTTCATTTATGAAAAATCCCAAAAATATTTTGATTAGCGGCGCCAGCAGTGGAATCGGTCGCGCCCTTGCAGTTGCTTACTCTAAGCCGAGTGTGAATTTATTTTTATGCGGCAGAAATTTAGAAAAATTGCAAGCGACAAAAATTCTTTGTGAGGAATTAAAAGCAAACGTTCTTTTGGAAATTGCCGATGTTTGCGATGAAGTCGCGATGAAAAATTGGATCGAAAAAATTGAAGAAAATCACGAATTAGATTTGGTCATCGCCAATGCCGGAATTTCAGCCGGAACCGCAGGCGGCTTAGAATCTTTTGCGCAGGTGAAGAAAATTTTTTCTACCAATTTGGACGGGGTTTTAAATTTGATTCATCCGGCAATTGAAAAAATGAAAGAAAGAAGAAGTGGCCAGATCGCTTTGGTTTCATCACTCGCCGGCTTTCGCGGCTTGCCAAGTTCACCAGCTTATTCCGCTAGCAAATCTGCAGTACGCGTTTACGGCGAGGCGCTGCGCGGCAACTTAGGAAAAATCGGCATTGCGGTAAATTTGATTTGCCCCGGCTACATCAAAACCCCGATGACCGATGTGAATGAATTTCCGATGCCGTTTTTAATGGCGCCTGAAAAATGCGCGCAAATCGTCAAACACGGACTCGAAAAAAATAAATCGCGCATCGCTTTTCCCTTTCCACTTTATTTCGTGGTTTGGTTGGCAACTTTGCTTTCAACCAAAATTACTGACCCGATTTTTGCTAAACTTCCCGGCAAAAAAGCATTGTAAATTAAAGATTCCTGCCGAGCAGGCAGCGATCTACTTTTTTATCGGACTCACTTAAATCAAGGCTTTGGAGATTTTGATCGCTCAAAATCGCAACAAGTCAATTCTACTTTTAGTTGTATTTTTAAGCCCCTTTACAACAAAGATTCTGTCATCTCGAGCGAAGCGAGAGATCTCGTGAGTTTGAATTTGCCGAACTCACGAGATCTCTCGCTTCGCTGAAGATGACAGCTTGTTGTAAGAAAATAATAACCATTAAAAAAGGGAGCCCTCTTTCGAGGACTCCCTTTTTTTTCGAACCATATTTCTTTAAAATCTTACTTTTTAGCTGCTGGTTTTTTCTCTTCAGCTTTTGCTGCTGCTGGAGCAGCTCCACCTGCCGCTGCTGCAGCTGCTGGCTCTTCTTCAGATTTACCGCGACCCACAACTGAAGCGATCAAGAAGTTGCCTTTTTTAGCCAATTTCACGCCAGCTGGAAGCACTAAATTTTCAGCTCTAACTTTGTAACCTAAGTGCAAAGTTGCTGCATCGATTTCGATTTTTTCTGGGATGCATTCAACATTGTCGCAAATCACTGAGGTTTTGCGAAGCACGGTGTGCAAGAAACCACCTTTTTTCAAACCTGGAGATCTGTCTTGGTTGATGAAAACCAATTTTGGTTGCGCGCGAATTGTTTTAGTTCTGTTGCAATCCAAGAAATCAACGTGAACTGGACGATCAGAAACTGGATCAAGCTCAACTTTGTGAGCAATAACTTTTAGCTTTTTGCCGCCAAGCTCAAGCTCAACAACCGCAGTTAGAACATTGCCTTTGAAATATTCGTGTTCGAATTCTTTAACATCTAAGCTGAGGTTAACGTTACCTTCTGATGCGTAGATAACGGCTGGGATGCGTCCTTCTCTTTTGATTTTTCTGGATGCAGCAGTACCAAGATTTTCTCTTTTTTCTGCTTTAAAAACTACAGACATGTCGCTCCTAAAAGTTTATTTAATTTGTTGAAAGTTGTGGAAATCATCATCATTTGCGAGCCTTGCAAGACGGCCCTCGAAACAAAAGAGCGCGGCAACTTATTTACCGAAGTAGAAAGATCAAGTGATTTTAGGCTTTAGCTAATTTCGCCAATTCTTTTAAAACTTCTTCAACGTGACCGTTAACTTTTACTGAATTCCAAATGCGAACAATTTTGCCCATTTTGTCGATCAAAAAAGTCGTGCGATCAATGCCCAAGTATTTTTTGCCAAACATCGATTTTTCTTTGATGACGCCATATTCTTTGCAAATTACCGCGTCTTCATCAACCAACAAATTGAAGGCCAAATTATATTTCTCGATGAACTTGCAGTGATCTTTAGCGCTATCTTTTGAAACGCCTAAAACGATGCAATAAAGCTTCTCAAATTCTTTAATTTTTTTAGTAAAATCTTGGGCCTCAATGGTGCAACCCGGTGTGTCATCTTTTGGGTAAAAATACAAAACAACATTTTTACCTTTAAGCTCTGAAAGCTCGATTTCATTGCCCTCGTCGCTTTGAGCCACAAATAAAGGTGCCGCTTGGCCGATTTCTAATTTCATTATTTTTTAGCTGTTGGTTTTCTTTTTTTAACTGGCTTTAGCGCTTCTTCTTCGGCGCCTGATTTAACTTGTGAGATCACATCGTTAAATTGTGATTGGCTGCAAAGACCCAAAAGCACAACGTCTCTTGGTTTAATGCCTTTCATGTTCCAGTGAGCGCGACTTCTGATTGAGTCGATCATTTTGTCAGTTGTGCCAACCAATTTTTTGATTTGGCCGTTGGTGATTTCTGGGTAATATTTTAGCAAGTAAGCAATGCCATCTGGCTTGTCTTGGCGACGGGCAATTGGTGTGTATTTTGAAGCTTTCTCAGTTGATTTAACTTGAGATCCGGCGCTTTTGTTAATGACCAATCTGCTTTCAGGATTTTGCTCACATCTGGTGATTTCTTCGCGAGTTAATTGACCTGAAAAAAGCGGATTTTGTCCGATGATGCCTGACGCCACATCGCCATCTGCAATGCCTTGAACTTCAAGCTCGTGCAAACCACAAAAACTAGCGATTTGAGAAAATGTCAGCGAAGTGTTTTCAACCAACCAAACAGCGGTTGCCTTGCGCATTAGAGGTAATTCTTGAATCATTGTAAGAGGAAATTGGAGTTTGAATAGGATCTATCTAAGTAGCGCGCACTTTAATTCATTGGTGATTTTAAAAGCAAGAATCTCAGACGAACTCTTTAATTTTTTCACAAGCCTTAACCAAACCCAAAGCCTTGTTGATACATTCTTGATATTCTGATTTTGGATCAGAATCAAAAACCACGCCAGCACCCGCTTGCAAATAAATTTTGCGATCTTTGATCAAAGCTGAGCGCAAAGTGATGCAAGTTTCCATGTCGCCGTTGCTGGCAAAATATCCAACACATCCGGCGTAAAAACTGCGTTTTACTTTTTCAATTTCTTCAATGATTGCCATGGCGCGAATTTTTGGTGCGCCGCTGACGGTTCCCGCCGGAAATCCCGAAATTAAGGCATCAAGCGCATCAAGATCATCGCGCAAAGTTCCTTCAACATTGGAAGAAATATGCATGACGTGCGAATAATTTTCGATCACCATTTTTTCCGTAACCATCACCGAACCTTCTTTAGAAACGCGTCCGGCGTCATGTCGGCCCAAATCGATCAACATTAAATGTTCGGCGATTTCTTTTTCGTCACTCAAAAGTTCGGCAGCAATTTTTTTGTCTTCTGCTAAATTCGCTCCTCTTTTACGAGTGCCGGCGAGCGGCCTTACTGTTACTTTCTCGCCTTTTAGCGACACCATAATTTCTGGGCTAGAACCGCTCAAAACAAAATCATCTAACTTCAAATAAAATAAAAATGGCGAAGGATTTACCGAGCGAAGCGCACGATAAAACGCAAATTCTGGCAAACTTTTGTCAAAATTTGAGGTGAATCTTTGCGAAGGTAAAACCTGAAAAATATCGCCGTCGGTAATGTATTTTTTAGAATACTCAACTGCGTCGCAATATTCTTTCTCGGTGCAATTTGAGGTAAAATTGAAATCGGATTTAGCTTCAATTGGCTTGGCTTCATAAGGCTCCATCAAAATTTTTTCCGCACCAGAAATTCGTGCCACAACATCTTGATATTTTTGTTTAGAAAAAACCGGCGCGCAAATCAAAGCGCAGTCAAAAAGATTGTCGAAAACCACAATGATTTGTGGGCGAATAAAAATGCTGTCGGGAATTTTTAGCTCATCTGCAAGTCCGCGATTAGAAATTTTTTCCATCAAGCGCACCATGTCGTAACCCATGTAGCCGAAAATTCCAGCACCCATCGAAGGAAGCGCACCCGAGCCGTAATTTAAGCCGCTCCAATCGATGTGAGATTTTTTGATGAGCGAGCGTAAATTGCTTAAAGGATCGCCTTCTTCTTGCACAAAACTCTGCGGATTTTTCGCAAAATCAGCATTGATGAATGATTCGCTACCAACACATTTCCACATTAAATCAGGCATGAATCCAAGCAAAGAAAAGCGACCTTTATTGTTACCGTTTTCTGCTGATTCGAATAAAAAATGATGATTAGGAAAATGCTTTGCAACCTTGAGGGACGCCAATACCGGCGTGATGATGTCAGTAGAGATCTTTTTAAATAAAACCGTGGCGCCAGATTTTTCTAGCGCCCCGTCAAATTCATTTTGGGTAAAGTTAAAACTCATTCTACCGCTTCTTTTTTGCCCAAAAGCTGGTCATTTACTTTCACCGGATTTTTGGTGAGCAAGTAATTGTTGAACTCTTGCAAAATGTCAGTTTTGAAAGCTTCTGACGCCTGTCTTTTTGCTGACTCAGATTGCATTGATGCCATTGATGATTTTCTCACTTCACGCAAAATTCCCACCATAAATTCTTGCGGAGAACTTGCTACAACTGAGGTGGCTTGACCAACTTTAACCGCAAATAATTCTTCCAAAAATTGATTTTGGTAAGGCACTTGGCGACCTTGGAAAGTCATGTAAAAAGTGCGTGGAAATTCACGATTTTTCTCAAGCTTTAATTTGTATTTTTTAGCAACTTCAGCAACTGAATTTGGATTAGCTTTTAATTCATCGCCAATCTTTTTAGCCAAGTTTTGTAAGGCTTGCGACTGATGTTTTTTGGTTAAATCGGCGACTACTTGCGACTTAACTTCTTCCAATTTTCTGTCGTGAGCAACTGCGATTTCTTCAACTTTCAAAGCGTAAAATCCGGCAGATTTTGTCGCGTAGAAAATTTTAGAAGCCTGACCTTTTTGCGCCGCGAAAGCATTGATGGCAAAGTTATCCAAACTTTTCACTACGCCAGATTCAACGCCTTTTTCAGTTTGTCCCATTTGATCAATTATCACTGTTTCAACAGCTTTCAAATTGAATTTTTGAGCCACTGCTTCAATTGAATTTGAAGTTAAAAGTGCGTCGTCAATTTCAGCGGTCTTGGCTTGCATAACCTTCTCTTCTCTGCCTTCGAGCATTTGTTGCTTGATGCCGACTTTCAACTCAACAAAAGACGCTGGTTGTGATTTTTTAATTTCGCTGAGATAGAAAATGTGAAATCCAAGTGGGCTTTTCAAAACTTGACTGCGTTCATCGAGCGCCATTTTGAAAGTTGGCTCCGCTAATTCAGGGATTAAATCTTTTTGAATTACGGCAAGCTTTAAAGCCTTCTCATCTTTCTTTTGCAGCTCTTTTGCTAGCTTAACAAATTCGGCCTTCTGCTTTGATTTGTCTGAATTGGTAGCATCATCCAACTTTTGTGAAAATTCTTTCGCTGCCTTTTCTTCTTCGAATAAAAGGTGATAAAAAATTCTGCTTTCTGGCTTCAAATAATTTTGTTTATTTTTTTCATATTCAGCCAAAACATCCGAGTCAGAAACCGCGAAATCTTTAGCGAAATTGCTTTTAGAAAAATTCAAATAAGAAACTTTGCGCATTTCAGGGGCAGTATATTTTTGCTTATTTTCCTCAAAGAATTTTACCACTTCTTCGTCACTTGGTTTTGCCACAGCGCTGACATTTTTTTCTGAGATTGTTACAACATCAGAAAGACGTTTTTCTTGTTTGAAATTTTCTGATTCGACAATCGCTGCAAGATTAATTGGAGACGCCATTGGTATGGTTTGAATAATCATTGTCGCTACCACATCATTGGCAATTTCATTAATGTATTTTTCTTCGTTAAAACCATTTTTGGTCAAGAAATTTTTGAAAACTTCGCGATCAAATTTGCCTTCTTTATTTCTGAAATTTGAATCTTTGGCAACTGATTGCAAAATCAATTCTCTGCTAGCTGAAACGCCAAATTCATCACGCAATTTTTCAATCATGATGCGATTAACCATTCTGCCCAAAACGGCAGATTTAAATTGCTCTGATTCCAAATATTTCATGGCTTCAGGGCTTTTATTTGAAGCAATGATAATTTCGCGATCATTTTGCAACGCCTTGTTGAAAGTGCTTTGACCGATGGTGGTTCTACCAACTTTCACCACCCAAGAATTTGGATTGCCCATGAGAAATCCGCTAATGCCAAAAAAGACAAAGGCGAGAGCGACAAAAGCTAAGAAAATTTTGAAAAAGATATTGCCTGTGAGCTTACGGAAGAATTGCATGTGAGAGGGAACTTATTTTTTAAAAATGGGAAATTTTGCGAAGCGATTTTTTAAAGTTGGGTAATTGATAAATCAATTCTTTTGGCCGCAACTGCGTGCACAAGTTTTTCTTGAGAAAAAATTTCCGTTAAAAACAATCGCCGCCCCTTTCTTCTAACAACAATCAAACAATGTTAATCGTTCAAAAATTTGGTGGCACTTCGGTTGGCGACATCGCGCGCATCAAGAATGTTGCCAAAAAAGTAAAGTCCGAGCTCGATAAAAAAAATAAAATCATCGTTGTAGTTTCAGCAATGTCGGGCGTGACCAATCAATTGGTCGATTATTGCAATCAGGTTTCACCTTTGACTTCTAGCGAGAGCCTTACGGAATATGACTCAATCGTGGCAACAGGCGAGCAAATTACTTGCGGACTTCTGGCTTTGGAATTGCAATCAATTGGCTACAAAGCTAGATCATTCTTGGGCTGGCAAATTCCAATCATCACTGACGAAGTTCCAAGCAAAGCTCGCATTGATGAAATTGATGGCACCGCTTTATTAAAATCCTTGGAAGAATTTGACGTAATTGTGATTGCCGGATTTCAAGGAATTAATCTAAAATCAAATAGAGTTTCAACCTTGGGCCGCGGCGGCTCAGACACTTCAGCAGTTGCAATTGCAGCAGCCGTAAAAGCTGACTTGTGCGACATTTACACCGACGTTAATGGTGTATACACAACCGATCCGCGCATCACCGATAAAGCTCGCAAGCTCAATAAAGTGACTTACGAAGAAATGTTAGAAATGGCTTACAGCGGTTCAAAAGTTCTGCAAACCCGCTCAGTTGCAATGGCCATGGCGCATAATGTGCGCGTGAGAGTTTTGTCAACTTTTGAAGAAACTAACGAAAATTCTGGAACAATCTTAGTAAATAATAACGAGGAAATCATGGAAAGACGCGTAATCACAGGAATTAGCTACAGCAAAAATGATGTCAGAATCACTCTAGTTCAAATGCCTGATCATCCTGGGCTTTCAGCTGCAATTTTTGGCGCTTTGGCGGCAAAAGAAGTCAATGTTGACATGATTGTGCAAAATATCAGCGCGGATGGAAAATTTATCGACATCACATTTACCGCCGCAAAAGAAGAATTGGAGCGCGCTAAAATGGCTCTCGAATCAATCAAAGATGAAGTCAAATATTCAGAGGTTAGAATTGACGACAATATCGCAAAAATCTCGGTGATTGGGGTTGGCATGATTAGCCACTCTGGAGTTGCTCACACCATGTTTAAAACTTTGGCTGACAAAGGAATTAACCTGCTTTTGATCTCAACCTCAGAAATTAAAATTTCGGTTCTAATAGCGAAGGAATATGGCGAATTAGCAGTGCGTGTTTTGCACGACGCTTATGGGCTGGAGAAAAAATAAATTTTACGCAAATCTTGCAAGACTCTCAAAAACTTCCAACACAAAAAGGAGGAGTCCCCAAAAAGGGCTCCTCTTTTTTTAGACACTTTTAGGACACTCTGAAAAACCTACCACCCATCTCTAAAAATCACTAAATTTCTTTTAAAAATCTTCAAAAAGATCCAAATAATCCCTTGCAATAAAGGGGGTTTAGCCCACTATTCGCAGAGCTTCACAGCTATTTGAATTCAGTTTTTTT
>CANEVP010000037.1 GCA_947442475.1 Rickettsiales bacterium | reverse complement strand
GAAGCTCTGCGAATAGTGGGCTAAACCCCCTTTATTGCAAGGGATTATTTGGATCTTTTTGAAGATTTTTAAAAGAAATTTAGTGATTTTTAGAGATGGGTGGTAGGTTTTTCAGAGTGTCCTTAAGTGGTTGAGGCTTGCTGGCATTAACCTCATCACTCAAAAACAAAACGGAAATCAGTTCGGATTTGCTGTCGCCGGCGGCAAAGTTAAAGGTCATATTGACGGCGTTATTATTGATGCTCCTGAAGATTTGGATTTCAAATTTCCGATGCTTTGGGAATGCAAATCGCTTAATGATAAATCATGGAAAGAGACGCAAAAAAAAGGTCTCGCTGTTTCAAAGCCAATCTATGCGGCGCAGGTCGCAATTTATCAGGCTTACATGGAAAGCCAGATCGAAGGCATTTGTAAAAATCCTGCGCTCTTCACTGCGATAAACAAAGACACCGCCGAGATTCATTTTGAGTTAATTGATTTTGATCAGGAGCTTGCACAAAAAACCAGCGACAAAGCGGTGCAAATTTTATGCGCCACAGAAGCTCATGAATTGCTACCAAGAATTGCGACCGACTCGACTTACTTCGAATGCAAATTTTGTCCGTGGCAAGAACGTTGCTGGAGGATGTGAGTTCAATGGAAAATTTACTCGATTTTAACAGCGCCAATGGACAGCAAAAAGAAAGCGAAAGGATTGATGTTGAGGCGATGAGAAGCGCTCTGCTTAGCGCACTTGAAGATGTTTTATTTTACCTTCTTCCAAGCGGTCACATTCGCAATAATTGCTTTCATATTGGCAGCACAAAAGGTGAACCAGGCAAGAGTCTGATTGTTCAACTCGCCGGTGAAAAACAAGGTCAATGGTTTGATTTTGCGACCAATAAAGGCGGTGATATTTTTACGCTTTGGGAAGAAGTCAGAGGTTATCACAAATCTGATTTCAACAAGGTTTTAACCGAGATTAATTCTTGGCTTGGCAATCCTTCAGCTTCTTCGCACATAACACAAAAACCAGCTGCGCGCAGCTTTACTGATGATCTTGGAAAACCAACTGCCAAGTGGGATTATTTTGATCGCGAAAATAAACTTATCGCCTGCGTCTATCGCTACGACAGCGAAGATGGAAAAGAATTCAGGGTTTGGGATGTCAAAAACAGAAAAGCCAAATCACCTGATCCGAGGCCGCTTTACAATATTCTTGGCATCGTTGCTGCTAAAAAAATCATTCTTGTCGAAGGTGAAAAATCTGCCGACAGTTTAATCGCTTATGGACTTACCGCAACAACTGCAATGTTTGGCGCGAACGCTCCGATCAACAAAACTGACTGGTCACCGTTGATTGGTAAAGAAGTGATCATCTGGCCAGACAATGACGAAGCAGGAAAAGAATACGCGCAGAAAGTTGCTGCACACCTGCTTAAAGTTGCATCTTTTGTTTCACTGATAACGCCGCCAAAACACAAACCGCACAAGTGGGATGCTTTTGATGCGATTGCTGAAGGCTTTAACATCAACTCACTTTTTGAAAGCGCCAAAAGTTTTGAGCAAAGATTCCCGCGCTACCTTGGCGATGATTTGTGGAATGATAATAGCCCGATGCCCGATGATTTAATTTCGCCAAGATTTTTAACACCGCGCGGAATGTTGTTAATTGGCGGTGCGCCGAAAGTGGGAAAAAGTGATTTTTTAATCAATTTTCTGATTCACATCGCAGCAGGAGAAAGTTTTTTAGGATTAAAACCGCCCAAACCACTCAAAGTTTTTTACCTTCAATCAGAGATCAGCTATCACTACTTGCGTGAGCGCATCAAGAAACTGCAAATCCCTCAAGATATTCTTCATCGCGGATTAAAAAATTTCTGCGCCACACCTCAAATTGAAACCATCTTAAACGATCATGGTGTTGAGATGGCTTACAACACGATTAGAAATTGTTTTGGCGATGATTCTCCGCCTGACATTGTGTGCATTGATCCAATTCGAAATGTCTTTGACGGCGGCGCAGAAAGTGGCAGCGAAAACGACAACAATGCCATGTTATTTTTCTTACAAAATCGCGTAGGAAAACTTCGCTCAATGATCAATCCCGACATTGGAATTATCCTCTGCCACCACACCAAAAAAATAAAAAAGAAGGATGTCGAAGATGATCCGTTTCAAGCATTTTCCGGCGCCGGAAGTTTGAGAAGTTTTTACACCAGCGGCTTGATAATGCATCGCCCCAATGAACACGAAGCGAAAATTAATCTTTATTTTGAACTGCGAAACGGTTCATCAATTCCAAAAAAAATCGTTGAGAAAGTTGATGGCAAATGGGTCGAATTAAATCCGTTTTCAGAAAGATTAATCCAGCAAGATTATGGTCAGAAACTAGATGCCGAAAGAGACCGCAAAGCTGATGTTATTTTACAGCTGATCGCTGATGAGGCGCTGAAAGGAAATGTTTATGTCGGAAATCAGTTTGCCGAAAAATTTAAAAACAAAGCTGGATTGGGATGCAAAACTACCATTGTCGATAGAGTCTCAGTTCTTGCTACCAAAGGCTATATCAAGTTTAGCCGCAACTTGTCAGAGTTTGCACTGCAAAACGCCAAATCAAAATATGGCGTTCTCTGTGTTGAAGGAATGCTGTTTAAAAACTACGATGAAAAGCTAATCCAAGTTCTGCCAACTCACTTTAAATGCTCAAATAGCGGCGCTGTTCTCCCAGTTGAAAATCCTGCCGTGTGGATTCTGCATGATGACGAGGTTCAGCCATGAAAAATCCAAGAAACCAAATTAAGAAACCAAGAAACCAAACCAAGAAA
Organism: Rickettsiales bacterium; assembly: GCA_947442475.1. Taxonomy (GTDB): domain Bacteria; phylum Pseudomonadota; class Alphaproteobacteria; order Rickettsiales; family UBA1997; genus UBA2645. The sequence continues at coordinate 12,905 of CANEVP010000037.1, read as the reverse complement.
TCGAAATTTTGTTTTCTAAGCTGCAATCCCTACTCCCAAGCTAATTGCCAAGAAACCAACCAAGAAACCGCCAAGAAACCAAAATTAAAAAATTGGCAACAAACAAAAAATCCGCAAAGCCTTGTGGGACAAGGAATTTTGCAAGAAACCAGAAAACCAAAATCTTTTCAAAAAAATTCGTCAATTTTGGTGTCTGGGAAGCAGCTATTTTACTGTGCTCGTGGGTTATTTTCTAAGAAACCAACTGCACCCCCTCCATTACATGGAGGGTATGAGATACCCTCCATGTATGGAATGGAGGTTTCGATTTTTCGGCTTCCAGATTTTGCAATTTTACCAACAAAAAAATTTGAGAAAAAATGAAAGAAATTCAAAACGAGAGATTCAGCGAAGAACAAATCATCGCAATTTTTAAAGAGGCAGTAAGAACACTGAAAAAGCTGCCAGCAGTCAGAATTCAAGGCTATTTCAACGCATGGCCTGAGATGATTTACACCGAAAGAGAGATCGCAAGAATGGATCAAAAAAGCAAAGTCTGGCACGCAACTCCTGATGCAATTTCGCGAATGGAAAAAGCGATCGGTTGGTTGAGCCTTCTTGAAGGCGCAGTTGAGAGAAAAATTGTGTGGATGAGAGTGAGTAATATTCCTTGGGAAATTATCAAAAAAACTTTCGGATTTTCGCGAGTAACTGCCAATAAAAAATACAAAAACGCCATAAAATTTATTACTAACAATTACTAAGACTTACCTTTGTGAGGACATTTCAAAAAAGCACTTTACACTTTGGGACTGTAAAGCTTAACTTTTTGTCATGTTCGAAAAATGTGTCTAAAAAAAGTGGCCTTCATAAGCATAAAACTCGAAGATAAGGCGACAGAGAATTTAAGACAAATCGCCAAAAAACAAATTCCATTTGTTGTTGCAAAAACTCTGACACAAATTGCACAGCAATCGCAGGCAGAAGTTAGAAAAAGCATCAAAGAAAAATTCTTTATCAGAAAAAAATCTGGCGGTTTTGAAAGCTCAATTCGAATCAAGCCGGCAACAAAAACAAAACTAACCGCCGAGGTTTACACGATGGCTGCCTTTGCAGCGTTGCAACAAACAGGCGGTGTTAAAAAAGCAAAAGACGGACGGCTTGCAATTCCTTCATATCAAGGCATCAATCAAGTAAAGAAACGAAGCGACGCAAACAGTCCGTCCCACTACCTTGCAGGCGACGCCTTCAAGATCAAAACAAAATCTGGTGCAGAAGCTATCGCGCAGCGCAAAGGTAAGGAATTAAAAATCCTCTTCTTCCTGCGTAAGAGCGCTCAGGTTGATAAGAAACTCGATATGATTGAGATAACAACAAACACAGTTAAAGATCGCTTTGGCGCGCAGCTAAAGGGCAATATAAGCGAGCTATTAAATCAAAAGGTACTGTGACGCGATTTTTTTCGCGGGTAACGCGCCACCCCAGGCCTTTTCTACCGACAGAATTTTTAAAAGGGTGCGCACTTGGTGCGCATTTTTTGCCTTCAAGGCTTGTAAATAAAAGGTTTGTCTGGTGCGCACCAGTGCGCACCTAGTTTTTATGATATTTCTTGGAGTATAAAATAAAGCTTCTTATAATGCGCAATATAGCATATATCGCTTGCTATATTATACTTTATACACAATGAAAAATACATCAGAACTACCAATTCCAATTACCAAAGCTTTACGGAAAATGGGGCAAGATATTTCCGAGGCTCGTCGCCGTAGGCGCATTGCAACAGAGTTAATGGCGCAGCGTGCTGGAATTTCGCGCAGCACTTTAGCAAAAATTGAAAAAGGCGATCCAGCAACATCAATGGGTAATTATGCATCTGTGTTATTTGTGCTTGGCATGACAGGCAGAATAAGTGATTTAGTTGATGCTAATCATGATTTAACGGGCAGGCAAATTGATGAAGAAAATTTGCCAAAACGTATTAGGCCAACAAAAATTAAACTAATAAAATGAGTAGAGAAATTTTTGTTCACATCGCTTTAGGCTTCGATAATATTTTTGTCGGCAGACTTTGGTTTCACTCAAGAAAAGGAAAAGAAAACGCCTCTTTTGAATATGATCGAAGCTGGCTTTCCCATCCTGAAAAATTTGCGCTTGAACCTGCTTTAAAACTAATCGAAGGCGTTTTTCACACCGGAGCAGATCAAAGTGTTTTTGGTGCAATTGGCGATTCTGCGCCAGATCGCTGGGGAAGAGTTTTGATGCGTCGATCTGAAGGAAGGCGCGCAAAAAGCAACAAAGAAACCGCTCGAACAATAAGCGAAGCTGATTATTTACTGGGTGTAAATGATGAATTGCGTCAGGGTGCTTTGCGATTTTCTGAGAAAATTGATGGCGAATTTTTGAGTCCAAAAGATAAGCAATCAATTCCGCCACTTATTGACTTGCCCAAACTACTTGCGGCATCTGAAAGATTTATCGACGACAAAGAAAACCTAGAGGATCTAAGATTGCTTTTAGCCCTAGGCTCGTCTCTTGGCGGCGCGCGTCCAAAATCATCGGTAATGGATAAAAATGGCAATCTGGCAATCGCTAAGTTTCCAAGAAAAGATGATGAATTTGCGGTAGAAAAATGGGAGGCTGTGGCGCTAACTTTGGCAAAAAATTCCGGCATCGCAACACCGGAATTTAATTTAATAAAAATCGGCAAGAATCCAGTCTTAATTGTTAAGCGTTTTGACCGCATTAAAAAAATTCGCATTCCATTTCTTTCAGCAATGAGCATGTTGCAAGCGCGAGATAATGAACAACACAGCTATCTTGAAATTGCCTATGCTTTAGCACAAAACGGTGCAGCTCCTAAAGAAGATATGGAGCAACTTTGGCGGCGCATAGTTTTTAATGTGCTCATTTCAAATACTGACGATCACTTACGCAATCACGGCTTTCTTTACGAAAGTCAAAAAGGATGGCGACTTTCTCCAGCCTATGACCTCAACCCAACACCAATCGAAATCAAGCCGCGCATTTTAACAACCGCGATTGATTTAAACGACACAACTGCATCGCTTGAAACAGCCTTGTCAGTTGAAAAAGATTTCCGATTAGAAAAATCTGAGGCGAATAAAATTATCAAAGAAGTCGCTAAAGCAGTTTCCAAATGGCGCGAAGTGGCTAAAAACTTCGACATCACCAAAAAAGAAATTGAGCGCATGGCTTCAGCTTTTGAGCATGAGGATTTGGAGATGGCAGAGAACTTATGAACGGCAGTCTTTATAGATATAAAACATTTTCAGATTGGGATAAAGACCGCTTTCTTTCTAGAAATTGAGCCAAATTTTCTGGGATTGTATTTTTTAGAAAATTGGATTTGTGCGACGGGCTCATTTATTACCACCCAATACCGCTGACTTAAAATCTGATACAAAAAAACCTCGCGTAAATTTTACGCGAGGCGATCTGTAAGAATAATCTTGCAAACTAGAAGCTGTAAGAAACTCCAACTTTCATTACTTTTAATTTTGATTCTGCTTTTCCGATACTTGAGTTATCAGGCGTATTAAGGTCAAGAGACTGTCTGTTATATTCTAAGTTGAGAGAGATGTCTTTTGAAAATTTGTAAGACGCTCCAACGCCGTAAAGATATCCAGACTGCGAATCATTCTTTTTAGCAACGCCTGGCCAATTAATTTTGTAGCTAACATTTGAAATACCACTTGTTGCGTAAAGAGAGAACTCTTCAGTAAAATCATAACCCAAATCAAGTTTTGCGCCATAGCGGTAGTCTAGCGAGATGGATCCGTCATCCGAATCAATTGCTTCCAATCCTAATTTGTCAAAAAATACACTCGGAGCCAAGAATATTTGATTGTAGTTGAAGGCATGCTTGTAGCTCAGGCCCAAACCAATTGAATCGTCTTTAATTTTTCCGTAATAACCTTCGTCACCCTTGTAATTATTTTTTACAGAGGCTTTTAGAACATCAACTCCCACATAATTTCCCTCAGTTTTTGCCGAAGCTGATGAAGTTGTAAATATTGCAGCAAGCGATGCGATGGCGATAAGTTTTTTCATATTTTTTGATTTAGTTAATTGTAGGTGAAAAGGGTTTGAAATAGATTAGAACAGCTCTAGGAGTTACTCTTTCACGTCAAACAAGCTTTGGTAAAAAGCCTTTTTTCAAGGTATTTTTGCAAAAAAAAGTGCAAGGTGTTTTAGCGGACTTTACTCAGCGACCTAAACGGCAATTTTGCCTACGAAAATTACCTAAAACACGCGCAAAAAAATCACCCAGAAAAAGTGATTCTGAGTAAGAAAAAATTTTTGCAGGAACTGGTGCGGGGTAAAAAAACTAACTGCTGTTGCTAAAAAATGGATTGCCGCGCTGCGCTCGCAATGACAATAAATGGAAATTTCGCTATCTGTCGCTAGAAATTCTACGAGCCTATTTAGAAATCCCACATCAAAATTCCTTTAAATTTTTGTAGTTTTTCCGCATCATTTTCTGGTTATTAATCCTTGTTAGAGCTATTGTTTTCTAGGTTTCGTTACCGATTCTTTTCTTGCGAATCAGTCTTATAGCGCAAGCAGATTCAAAACCAATGTCTCTAAATCCCATCAGCCAAATCGGCAAAATTTCCCGCCTCGCGCCATAATTTTTTATTGCCAATCACGTAAAAAACTTCCTTCGCTCTTGTGACAGCAACGTTGAGTAAGTTTGGCTTTTTTCCAGCCCAAATTCTGCTGCCGCTTTGTTCTGGCGACGCAGCACCCAAAACAAAGATCAACGCTTCGGCTTCTTTGCCCTGAAAGGTGTGAACTGTGCCGATTCTCTCCCTGAGCCACGATTGCGGGTCACTTATTTTCCAGCGCTGCAAAATGCCGCTTTTGCTTACTCGGCTTCGCAACTCGTATGCGACATCCTTGAATGGGGTAATGATGAATAAATCAGGAGCCCCCTCACTCGCGTTAATTTTTGTCAAAATCTCAATTAATTTTTCACCTTCAGCTGCTGACCATTTTTGCTCGGAAACACTGTCCAAATCAAACCAAGCCGACGAACCTAAAGAGTCTCTAATTTTAGAAGCGCCAGATTTTTTTGCGTTAACCATCAAACCATCATAGGCAATTGTGTTGGCAATGCCAAACATTGGATCATCGCAACGTCTGTGAACCAAAAGCGGCACGCCAACTTGGCGGCCATTTAACTCGGCAAAATATGGAGTTGCTGCGTCGCACAAAGTTTGAACTGAAGCCGCCGGCGCATTAAAAGAATTTGCCTCAACTTCAAATTGCTCGCAGATGCTTTTGGTTAATGACTCTGAAAGCGTTACAACCGGTTCAATTTGCATTGGATCACCAACCACAATTGCGCGCTTAGTTTTTAAAATTGCGCCAACTGCCGATTGCGGAGAGGCTTGTCCAGCTTCATCAATTAACAACCAGCCCAAACTTTCTTGCGGCAACTTTTCTAGCATTTTTCCTACAGAAGCAAAAGCCGTCGAAACCGCTGGCACTACCAAAAATAATGAAGACCACAAATCGGAAGCAAAATCATCCGCCTCGCTGCTACTTTGAGAGCTGGAAAGCTGCATTAAAAAAATTCCTAAATTATGAAGAAGTGGCTTTGCGGCGGCATCGATGAAGCATTTATGCAACTTCATCGCTTGAGTAAAAAGTTTTTCGCGCAGCAATTTAGTTTCCGCGTCACACCACGGCGCAATCAGATGAAGAGTTTTGCGACTTTGGTTAAAAAGTTTTTCTTCAACGGCGTGCAAGCCTAGTTTTTTGCGATATTCTTCAGCTTTAATCAGCTTTGGCTTTATTTCTAAAAGTTTGGCATTTTGTCGCTTCCAAGCCAAAGACTTGAGTGGCGAAAATACTAGGCGCCAAAAGCTTGGTCGTAATTTTTGATGCCTCTTCAAACTCGCTTCTAATTTTGGTAAATCGCTGCAATCGCTTTCTAGCAAATCGATTTCTCTAAAAAATTCCGACACCTCTTCAAGCTCAGCAAGTTTTGCATTAACTTCTGCTAAAGTATTTTGGAAATTTTCTCGCGCCTGGCGCCAGTTATCCAAAGCCTCATTTTCATTTTTTGGCGGAGAGTTTTCTAAAATAATTTGCGGTATGTACTCAACATCTTTGCCAGTCTTTAAATCTTTTTTTGTGAAAACTTTTTTGCTGTCGCAGGCTTTGGCCAAATAATTTTTAAAACTGCACTCTTTGTCTCACCAAAATGCTTGAGAAAATTTGTAGCAATTTTCGCTATTTCCCAAAACTGCCGAGATCATTCCCCAGCTTTCGCGATCAATTAATTTGTCGGATAAAATTTTAAAATAACGCAAATCATCCGCGTCAGAGGCTATTGCATTTAGGTTTGGCAGCTCGGCGCTAACATTTTGCACCGCATTGTTGTTTGAAGAAGCGATCAGAATTTCAAAGCCTTTCAACCTTTGATCCAGCGTGCTTAATTCATAACTTCCCCTGCCCGCTTCAAACCTTTTTCCGCTTTGAGTGAAGGCTTTAGATGGATCATTAAAAGCGCACATCGCTTGCGCTCTTTTAACAACAATGCCGGCGATGACATCTCTAAGCAAAGTTGTTTTGCTGGTTCCAGGAGGGCCGTTGACAGCGAGGATTCCGCCATCTTCCAACTCGCTTAAAGATAAATTAACTGCGGCTTGTTGCAGCAAAACTAAGGGATTGTGATTGCTTGCCGGCCAACAAGCTGGCGGAATTAGCTTTGGTGAGACTGCTGTTTTTAAAACTGAACTTTCTTTAAGAATGTTAAGTTTTTTTGACGGCTTTTCTAAACCTAAATAAAGTTTTAGGTTTTTTGGAATTTGGCTCAGCTCTTCATCCCTAGTTGTATGTACATTATTTTGCGATTTTTTTTCTTCAAAAAAACTTAAGAAAAAAGTTATTAAGCTAAGAATAAGCTTGGCAAAAAAACAAAATAGAGAAGCTAAAAAATTATTTTGTGGCGCACTTACTTCTTCTTTAAATTTAGCAAATGGCCTTGATAACATTGGCCTTGCAAGACTTTGCTTTGCTTCATTTCTCACAAAAAGATTGGCCGCCTTTGTCAAATCTTTAAGATAAAAACTGTTAAGAATTATTGAATTTGACGACTCTTTTTTATCGGCATTTTCCTCGCTCTTGATGGCAAAAAATTTATCATTTGTGAGCTCACGCGGCAATTTCAAAACATCGATCAGATATTCGTAAGCCTCTTCAATCAAAGCATAATTGATCGGCATTCTGGCGCCGTTGTCAAAATTTCTGCGCAAAAAATCGTCAAACTTTTCAGCTAGAGAATTTTCTACTTTTGGCCAATTTGCTAAATCTTTTAAATTTCCAGTTAAAGCCTCTGGAGCCCCCCAAGCAAAGCTCGATATCGTCACAGAAATTTTATCCGCCGCCAAAAAACCATCTTGGTCAACCGTAATAGTGGCGATGATTGACTCTCCTTTTGATTTTTCTTTTTCGGGATTTTTGTCTGAATATTTTTGCAACAGCTGCAGCTGTGACTTTTCTAAATTGATCGTGCCAACGATTATTTGGTAAAAATATTTTTTACCTTGAGGAGGCTTTTCCGCATCGAAGGCCCAAGGCAGAGGACTGTTTGGGAGTAAAGCTACGAGGCTTTTGAAATTTTCTTTTTTAAATTCTTGTGGCGACAAAACCTCCAAAGCCGTCCAAGTTGATAAAATATCGAGGGCTTTTTGAGTGGAGGATTTTGGCATTTTTAAATTATTTTTTAGCTTAGCTGCACTGAATTTCGATTTGTTTTTAGCAAGATTTTTTCAAACTTTTTCAACTCACTTGTAATTTCAGAGAATGCCGGATGATTTGCAAAAAACATCTCTTTCATTCTTTCGTAATCAGTTTCCAACTCTTTTAAACCCAGATCCGTCATTAGAAAAAAATTCCTTCATAAAACCCTCTCTCGTGAAGGTTCAAAAATCGAGCTGTAAAACACCGGATTTGTGAAGGATGAAGATCTCTCCCACAGACCATTCACCCATTCCCTTCTTTTTAGTGCTAAAGCAAGATTCAGAGTCTTCCTACGACCGCTATTTGTGACGTATCCAGGGATGGCGAAGAGCTTGTAGCGTAGGGTTTTTAGGGTTTGATTGGTCGAGCCTTTGATTAAGGTTTTTCGAAACAGGCTCATAAGGTTGAAGGCCATCATCGCGGTTGAAAGCGTAGCCTCGGTGGCGAAGAAATTCTTTTGGTTGAAGCTGTCAGCTCCGAAATCGTATTTGAGTTCTTTGATGCGGTTCTCGCAATTGGCTCGACCGCGATAGAGTCGCCAGATTTCTAAGGCAGAGAGCTTGAGATCGGTTACCATTGCCCCGTAGCGATATTTTCCGTATTGCTCGTCATTTTCTGTGAAGAGGCTTAGTTGTTTACCCAAGGCTCTTTTTTGAATCTCTTCTCTGACCTTAATATTTTGCCTCACAGCGATTACTCGCCTTGGCTTGCTCCAAGAGTTGGCTTGCCAGTTGAAGCAACAGAGCTCGATGCCTTTACCGCTATTTTCTCTAAACCTTCCTTCCCTTTGACCCTCAATTGAATCAAGTGGCCACCAGCCTGATTCGGATGCTAGTTGTCGTTGCAGAGTCTGCATCATTGGTAAGGCGATGATGTAATTGAGATTTTGTTTTTCTAACTTCACAAAAAAGTCATCTGAGGCGAAACCGCTGTCAGCTCTGATTAGTGAGCAGTTGATGTCACCTAATCTTTCGAGAGTATTGTCGAGAAATCCGGAAACATTATTGGCGCTGTGAGTTGATCCGGGTCTGAGCCAAAAGTTTGCCACCATCTCGGTTTCAGCAACGAAGGCCATTAGTGGGTGATGGCTGACTCGACCTTTTTTGTTTGGGTTGTAGCCTTTTGCTGCGCCTTCTTGCTTATTGCCGTAGCGGGTTATGACGGTTGAGTCCAAGTCTAGCGTGACGTAGTTGATGTTGATGGATTTGAAGAACCATCCGAAGAAATTGTCGAATACCTTCTCATTTAGACTTTGATCAAACTTGCCAAAGAACCTTGAGATTGCTCGATGTCCAGCCATGCGAGTGAATCCGAAGATGCGCCGCAAAACATCGTCCATTCGGGTTATTTCGCTGTGTTCGTAGCGATTGGCACCGCACCAGATGCTGATCATGAATTGTGAAATAAGCTGCGCCGGCGAGTATCCGCGGTTTGAGGCAGATGTTGGTAAGCCGAAATCTGAAAGCGCTGAAGAAAAATTCATGCGATCCAACATGCGCTTCATTAGCGACATGCCGCCCCAAGGAGTGATGTTTTTATCGCTGAAGCTTAACTCAAAATCACTCATGTTTGCTCTCAATTTTACACCGATTAATTGCCAAATTCTTGCTAAAAAAACACCTTCAAATTCTACCAAAATTCTGAAAGAAAATCTGGAAGAAAAAAGTGCTGAAATTTAGTTGGAATTATGAGGTAAAAACATAGCTGGAATACTTGGGAATAAAGGTCTGGTTTCTAATGACGGTCATTAGGAAATTTTGGGTAATGACGGATCTGGGTTAAACGCTCTTCTTGTGGAACTGATTTGATGTCAGCAAAAGATTTTATCATGTCGTAAGGCTCCCAAGTCTCGTTCCAGAAGATGGTTTTATTTTCGACCACAGATTCGAGAATATCGGGGAAATTTAAAGCATCTTTACCAACTCCCGCCTGTATTAAAGCAACCACATCGTAGTAATGTCTTGAGTAGTGAGGCCTTAGTTTTTTATCGATTGGTCGGTAATGGATGGAATGCAGTATCAACAGCTTTTCGAGGAAGTTTCTTTTTACGTCCAGAACCTTGACTTTGGTTGATCCAAAAAAGTCTGGCAGAATTTCTTTTGCGTAGGGTTCGACTGATTTTTCTTCGGTTGGCCAGTCATCACCGAGGGCGCCGAATTCGAGTTTTATACTAGGTTTGATGTAGCTGTAGTTGTCAGATAGCATGAATGGAACTGTGAGCGGAAGAATGTTGCCGCTGACGCTAGGAAAGTTGAAAGTATTGTTGCAGCATCTTCTTCGCTAATCTCGATACTCCATTTGTCTCTCTTCAACTCTTTGGAAAAAATTTTATGCAGCGTTTTGTAGATTTCATTTTCTACAAAATCTTCCGCCGCTTTTCTTGTGCGAGATCTTATTTCTCTTGGCTTTTTTGAGGTTCCAGAAATTTCTAAGCAACTCTTGCTGATGGTTATGTCAATATCTTCAGAAAATCTGCCGATCAAATTATAAGCTTTGGACAGGCAGGTTCCGCCTTTAAATACCAACCTTCCCTCAAATTCTTTCGATGAGAATAATTTATCCAAAACCCAACAAACCCAAATGTCTTTTTCCACCACATCAAATCTCAAACTAAGATCAAACGCTGCCTTCTGAATGACATTTTTTCTTTCCTGATCTGATAATTTGATAAATTTTTCCATTACGCCGCCACTATTTTTGGTATAAAGTCAGAAACCCACCCAGAGACCTTGGAAGACATTTTTTGTAAAGATTTTTTGTCAAAATCACTCAAGGTTTTGGCGCATTTTTTTATCATGGAATCGTCCACCTTATTTTTTCCAATGTAGTTAAGAGCGTTCAAAACCATCACTACAACTGTTGGGGTATTTGGTGTTGGATTAATTCTGACATGCTTGAAATGGATTGCATTTTTGCCAAAATGTTTGGTCATAGATTTGCCATGAGTCCAATAGATATTTTGCGCTGGCACTTGATTTGAAAGGCCCAGCATATTGGCAGATAAAGCACCGGATGGATAGATTGAAATACCGGCATTGCGCGCCATAGCGTCAGCAATAGCGTCAAGACTAGGTGGAATCATACCAATTCCGTCTTGCACAACTGGATAGTAATAAATGCCTCTGGCAAGTCTGACAATTTTGTTATCATCGCCCGTAGCATGATTGTCAGATATTCTGGACAAAGTTTTATCAATTGCGCTTCGCGAACCCAGATCATGAAAATCTTTGGCGCAGAAGACCCAGCCTCTCTTTTTTGATTTTATTTTTTTTAGAATTTTATCGTTGCTCATGAATATGAAGTCCAATATTTGACATTGATCTTGTCAGAAAAGATGCCATGTTTTTCTGACAAAAACTAGATATAAATCTTGATCATTTATTGTAAACACAAAGAAAACATTTTCAGCTTTGTCTTCCGGAGCGGCCCCAGAATAACCGGCCTCACCTGATTTTAATTTTTCGTAAAGCTCTTCGAAGGAATCAGAGAAAGAAAAAGCCTCAAAGCTTTCGCTCTGAGGCTTTTAGCTTTAAAGAAATAAATTTTTTCTTTATTTAACCTTCAATCCCAGCTCTGATAGCTCCTTTGCGGTATCAGCGATCACAATATTTAAATCTTCAATCTCATCTTGTGGGCCTTTTGCTCCAGCTAGAGTTTTGGCATTTGAAGCAAACTCGGCGAAATAGCCTCTTTTCGCCTTATAATTTGAGTAGACACTTCTTGCCACTTCCTTCCCTTCTTTCGAAACCGTTATATCGTGAGACATGATAAATGAGTGATAAGCAGTCTTTGACCACAGAAGACCGATCCTCTCGTAGTCAGCCTTCATCGATATTGAATAAGCATTCGTATCCTTTGGATCAGAAGAGTAGATGCCCTTTTCTTTTAGCTTCGTTTCAAGAATTTGTTTAACAATTTCAGAAATCTTCTGCTCATTTGGGTAATTTGAGAAATCTTTTTTCATCGCCGGAGAATTTATAGCCAATAGTTCGCCTTTTGCTTTACGGAGCATTCCTTCAACAAATTTTATTTTAACATCAGCAACATAATATTTTGATTTACCGTTAACTATTGTCGTTGGCTTCTCGGAATATTTGAAACTATTGCCCGCACAAGACGATAACAGAAAAAGGGCCAAAGTGGCTTTGATAAAATTATTTTTCATGATTTTTGGAGAGTTGTTAAAAAAATTCATAGAGCAGTTCAGATGTTTAAGCGATTTTATTAATACGCAATTTTATTAAATTCGTTTAATAATTTCGCTTTTTACATACTCAAAAGCCTCTTCAAAATTCCAATTTGTCTTCTGATGGCCAGCAATAGTAAAGGGTTCTTGCCCACGAAAAGTAACAAGAAAAGTCATCGGAACTTTTGGCAGTAAAACATTCATATCGAGCTGGAAGTCTTTGTTTAAGCGCTTCAATTCGAGGTTTTTTAAAAACAAATCTTTGGAAATTTTTAGTTTGCCGTGATCGCAATATTTTTTGAAAATTTTTAAGCACTCATCGATGTTTGCTAAATCTTTGCTGAAGACCATCCACAGATCGAATAAATCTCTGCCTTTGCGCCTTTGATATAAAGCTCGGATCTTTGTCGCCATCAACTCTTCTAGCTGATTGACCGCAATGATGCTTTCACCACTAAACCATTCTGACTCAAAGCCAAAAGTTGCGTTGTTGATATCCATTACTTGAAAATGCTCGGTGGTGTTAATTTCAATTTTCAGCTTCATTGGTAGGCCGTTAACTGAGGCATATTTGTAAACCAATTTTGCTGATCGTTCGGTCAAAAGACGGTTCGGTTCACCAAGCCAATCAAGCGCGATTCTGACTGCATCTATTGTCGTACCAATCGGTTCAGCTCTTGTTTGCACAAAATCCAAATCTTCACTGTAGCGTGCTGATGGTTTGAGATAAATTTTATTGAGTGCAGTTCCGCCACGAAAAATCAGGCTATCTCTGACTTTCTGATTTCCGTAAACACAAACCAAAGCTCTGTTGATGATTAAGGAACCTCTGAACAACCCACAAATTCCTCACCACGCAACTGAGAATTTTTAGATTTTCCAAATCCAAAAAAATTCCCTCAGTTTTTACCATAATTTTCTCGCAAAATCAGCCAATATTTTAGCCAACCTTGTTACTTTTGTGGTT
>CANEVP010000036.1 GCA_947442475.1 Rickettsiales bacterium | reverse complement strand
TCCAATTACCTACACTTGCAGCGGCGGAGTGTTTACTAAAACTGGTGGAACTTGCGTGATTCCTAAATGCACTGGCGGAAATACTAGCATGTACACTGTCACAGGTGAAACGGTGCATGTATTTACGGCGAGTGGCACGCTTACTTGTAATCAAGCTACCAATGCGCAGGTTTTGGTTGTTGGTGGAGGTGGCGGCGGTGGAGGTCAGCCTAATTTAGTTGGAGGCGGCGGAGGCGGTGGAGGTGGAGTTATATATAAAACTTCGCATGGCCTAGCAGTTAGAAGTTATAACGTAATAGTTGGTTCTGGCGGTACTGGTGGTGGACAATCTACTTCTGCCACAAATGGTGCAAATTCAGTATTTGATACCATAACAGCACACGGGGGAGGCGCGGGCGGTAAATATAGAACATCAGGATCTAGCGGTGGATCAGGAGGAGGATCTGGTCGTGATTCTGGCTCTTCATCTGCATCAAATGCTACAAAAGGGATTAATGATGGAGGAAGTGCTTATGGTAATCCTGGCGCAGCAGGTCCGGGATGCTCTTATTTCTGTGGCGGTGGTGGAGGTGGTGGAGCTGGATCTTCTGGTTCTTCAGGCTCTGGCGGACAATCTTCTACAGAAAGACCTGGCAATGGAGGTAGCGGTATTAGTATTTCGATCGCTGGAGAAAGTGTTACATATGCTGGAGGCGGAGGTGGTGCTCGCGAAAGTGCTCTATATTGTTCTTCAGGTGGAAGTGGCGGCGGCGGAAGTGGTGCTAGTGCCGGCGGTGGTTCTGGCTGCTATTCTACTGGAGGCAATGGACTTGGTGGACTTGGTGGCGGCGGTGGTTCTGGATATCCATCTGGAAATGGTGGCTCAGGCATTGTCATCGTGCGTTACGTTAATTAGGAAATTATGGAATTTATTAGCCTTCGGTCTGATACGAAGTAGGCGTAACGCCTAGATCAACTGTGAAAAATGCTGCTCAAGAATTAAACCACTTCTGCGCTAATTTATTTATTTCATCTAAAATTTTATCTAACTGCTTACCGCGTTTGGTAAGGCTGTAAGTTACTTTTGGCGGGATTGTTTCTTCTTGAGAGCGATCAATGATTTTTTCTTTTTCAAGCAAGCGTAACCTTTCGGTTAAAACTTTCGAAGAGATAGTTGGCATGTGTTTCTTAAGTTCGCCGAATCTTTGTGGGCCTTGCAAGCGCAAGAGCCATAGAATGTAAGTTGTCCAAGGGCCGTTAAGCAAATTAAGTAAGTGTTGCATGGGACAGCGAATTTTTAAATCGCGTTTAAGCTCTTTTTTGCCACTTACTTTTTTAGTTTTTGGTTTATTTAACATTCTTGGTAAGAAAAAAATTGTTAGTTACTTTAAGGTACCTACTTGATTAAAGTGACTGACTTTTTACTTTGCAAATCGAATTTTGCGTACTATGCGCAAAATTACACTTTGACCAGCATTTTCGTGGGTCAGCTAATTTTAAAATAAAAAAATCATGAAAAAATTTCAACTAGCCGCGATTGCATTTTTTGCCTTCGCAATTTCAAGCAAGGCAGTTCTTGCTGACAATAATCAATATAAAATTGAACCAAATCACACTAGTGTTGTCTGGTTTGCTAGTCACTTCGGTTTTTCAAATCCGTCAGGAAAATTTACTGATATTGACGGCACGGTTACCTTTGACGAAACTCATCCAGAAAAATCAGCTCTGGATGTAACGATTAAAATTGCCAGCTTAGTTACAGGTTTACCAAAGTTTGATGACCATTTGAAAAGCGATGATTTTTTTGACGTAAAAAAATTTCCAACTGCAAAATTTGTCAGCACAAAAGTGAAAGTTACTGGCAAAAATAAAGCTAAGATTGAAGGCGATTTAACCATGCATGGCGTGACTAAACCGGTTACTTTGAATGTTAAATTCAACAAAGCTGGAGCTAATCCTTTAAGTAATTTGCAAACCATTGGATTTAGCGCGACTGGGGTTATTACTCGTTCAGAATTTGGTTTAGATTACGCAGTTCCAGGAGTTTCGGATGCAGTTAATTTGACAATTGAAGTAGAAGCTAATCACTAGTTTTTAAGTGCGTTGAATTAAACCCCGTCCAGTGGCGGGGTTTAATTTTTTTTGTCTCAAAATACCTCAAATCTCACCTTGTTTTACTACAAAAAGTCACTAGCTAGTTGGTCACTCTATTTTTCTTGTTCGACTTTAATTTTTGTTAAAAAACAATGTCATTTGACCCCGTCCTTCTAGCTCGCATCCAATTCGCCTTTACCATTAGTTTTCACATTATTTTTCCTGCTTTCACTATCGGACTCGCTGGATACTTGGCCTGCGTCGAAGCGCTTTACCTCAAAACCAAAGACAAAACCTACAAAGAGATTTACAAATTTTGGGTAAAGATTTTTGGCATTGTTTTTGGAATGGGCGTGGTTTCGGGCATTGTTTTATCTTACGAAATTGGCACTAACTGGGCGGGATTTTCAGTGCAAACCGGAAACGTTTTGGGCCCGCTATTTGGTTTTGAAGTGCTCACCGCCTTCTTTCTTGAGGCCTCATTTTTAGGAATCATGCTTTTTGGATGGAACAAAGTTTCGCCAAAAATGCACTTTGCAGCAACTGTCATTGTTGCAATTGGCACATTAATTTCAGCATTTTGGATTATTGCGGCAAATAGCTGGATGCACACGCCTTCTTATTTTATGCGTGTAAATACAACTTTTTACCCAACTGATTGGTTTCACACAATTTTTAATCCGTCTTTCCCATACCGCTTTGCTCACATGGTGACGGCAACTTATTTGAACTGCGCTTTTGTGGTTTGCGGGGTTTCGGCTTGGTTGCTTTCTAAGAAAAAATCAACGCCACATGCGCGCGTAATGTTTAAAATGGCGCTGACTTTTATTGTGATTTTTGTGCCGCTGCAAATTTTTATCGGCGACTTGCACGGAATTAACACGCTAAAATATCAACCGGCAAAAGTTGCAGCAATGGAGGGAATTTGGGAAACCGAAAAAGGTGCGCCGCTTACGTTATTTGGTCTTCCCGACGAAGAGTCGGAAAGCACAAAATACGCCATTAAAATTCCAAAACTCGCGAGTTTGATTTTAACGCATCACGAAGATGGCGAAATTCGCGGCTTAAAATCTTTTCCTAAAGACGAGCGTCCGCCAGTTTTTCCGGTGTTCTTGTTTTTTCGCATCATGGTGGCAATTGGTTTGCTGATGCTTGCCACGGGCGTTACGGCGATTTATTTAAATTGTAAAAAGAAACTTTTTACCACCAAATGGTTTCAAACTTGGTGCATAATGATGACGCCAAGCGGATTTATCGCTTTGCTTTCAGGTTGGTTTGTAACCGAAATTGGTCGCCAACCTTACTTGGTTTACGGATTATTAAAAACGAAAGATGCGGCGTCAGTATTATCTTCAGAGCAGGTGTTGTTCTCGCTGATTAGTTTCGTTGTTGTCTATTTTATAATTTTTGGCGCGGCGACTTTCTACATTTTAAAGTTGCTGGCAAAAGGACCAGAAAAAATTTCTTAAATACCGAACAAATTGACCGGAACCCTAATTTACTGAGGAGTCGAGTCAATTTGTTCAAAACTTAAAATAAAAATTCCAATGTTAGACTTCTCGGCTTTTCTCAATCTCCCGCTAATTTTTGCCGGTGTTCTTGCTTTGGCAATTTTCCTTTACGTTTTACTTGATGGTTTTGATTTGGGTGTGGGAATTATTTTTCCTTTTGCGCCAAGTGACGAATGTCGCAGCAAAATGATGAACTCTGTCGTGCCTTTTTGGGACGGCAATGAAACTTGGCTGGTGCTGGGCGGGGGAGGGTTACTTGCCGCATTTCCTTTTGCTTATTCAATCATCATGCCAACTTTTTACATTCCGATTATTTTAATGCTTTTGGGATTAATTTTTCGTGGCGTGGCTTTTGAATTTCATTCTAAAGCCGAATCAAAAAACGAGCAAAAAATTTGGGATTATTCATTTCACTTTGGCTCGCTAATTGCGGCATTTTTTCAAGGCGTGATTCTGGGATCTTTCATTCAAGGAGTTGACGCAAGCAACACATGGAACTGGATTAGCGCTTTTTCGCTAATGACAGGAGTTGCCATGATCTTTGGCTACGCACTAATTGGCAGCACTTGGCTAATTATGAAAACCCACGGCAAAACCCAAGATTGGGCGCGACATGTTGCCTGTTACGTTTTGGCTTTTGTGGCGTTTTTTATCGCGCTAGTAAGTTTGTGGACGCCGTTTTTGCATGAGCAAATTTTTGCTAGATGGTTTAGTGCGCCAAATATTTTTTATCTTGGGGTAATTCCGATTTTAACTTTTGGAACTCTGATATTTTTAATTAAAAGTTTGCTTGCCAAAAAAGAAGCGCAGCCGTTTTTTCTGACAATTTTTCTCTTTGTGCTTTGTTACGTTGGTCTTGCGGTAACTCTATTTCCTTACGTAATTCCTTACCAAGCCACTTTTGACAATGCTGCGGCATCCCCGCAATCGCTGTCATTTTTATTCGTTGGTGTTGCAACTATTTTGCCGGTAATTTTGTGCTACACGGCATTTTCTTACTGGGTTTTTCGGGGAAAGGCGTCGCATGAAAAAATGTACTAAGTAAATACAATTAAAATGACCCTTCTCTCTTTTTTTGGAATGTCTTTGGCTTGGAGCTTCAGTTGGTTTGCAATGAAGCTGCAAGTTGATTCTCTTGTGCCGCCCGAACTTTCGGTGTTTTACCGTTTTGCTTTTACCTCGGTTTTGATGTTTATTCTTTGCTTTTTTACCAGGCAAAGAATGTTGCTGCGTTTTGGTGAAATAAAATTTTTTCTCTTCATCGGATTAACAAGTTTTTGCCTCAATTTTATCATTGGCTATTTCGCCGTGCGCTACATTCCAAGCGGCGTAATTGCCACAGTTTTCAGCCTTTCAATTATTACATCTGAGGTGATCGCCAGTTTTGTTGATCGTAGAGAAATCGAAAAAAAAGTAATTGTTGGCAGTATCGTTGGCGTGATTGGCTTAGCATTTTTCATTTTGCCAACAATTCACTTTGGCGAAAATGCCATCAAAACATTGATCGGACTCGTGATGTCACTAATCATGATGATAATTTATTCGGCGGGGTCGGTTGCGATTGGTAAAAATCGTCAGCTTAATTCAACGCCACTTTACACTTCGATTGCCTACGGCGCAGCTTTCGGTAGCGTCTATTTACTGCTATTTAATTTGGCGCGCGGTAATGAATTTGTTTTTGATTTTTCAGCGAAATATTTGGGGTCGTTTTTGTATCTGGTGATTGTGGCGTCAGTTATTGCATTCATTTGCCTCTTTTACATGATTCAAAAAGTTGGCAGCACCAAAGCAAATTACTCGGCTTTGGTTTATCCGGTGATCGCGCTCATTACGTCATCTTATTTAGAAGGGTTCAGCTTTAACGCCTTTAGTGTTGCGGGTCTAACTTTGATTTTAGCCGCAATCGCGATTGAGTTTATTCCGACTAAAAAATCTGCTTAGTGAGAGAAAATATCTCCCGATCCAAAGCACTGCAAGTCAAGTTTGATGCGGGTTGGCAAGAATTTCAGGCAAGACTCAAAAATTGCAGTGCGATCTTCGCGCGCAAGCATCGCATCCAACTTTTCTTTTAATCTGTGCAAATGCAAAACGTCGGACGCGGCGTAATCTAATTGTTTTTCGGTGATTTCAGCATTGCCCCAATCGGAAGATTGTTGTTTTTTTGACAGGTCAATTCCCAAAAGTTCGTCGCACAGAGATTTTAATCCGTGAGCGTCAGTGTAGGTGCGAACTAGCTTGGATGCGATTTTGGTGCAGTAAATATTTTTCACCTCAACCTTCAAATAATATTGTAAAGCGGCGAGATCAAATCGTGCGAAGTGGAAAATTTTTTCAATTTTTTCGTCAGCCAAAATTTTGCGTAAATTTGGCGCGTCATATTTTCCTTGTTCAAACTGCACAAGGTGAGCATCACCATTGCCGTCAGAAATTTGGATGAGGCACAAACGATCACGAATGATGTTGAGGCCCATGGTTTCTGAATCCACCGCGATTGATTTGGTGAATTTTACGTCGGCAGGTAAATCGTTTTTGTGCAGGAAGTTGGTCATATAATATTGTGTGATAATATTGTGCTAAGAGGTATTTTTTGTCCGTTGCTAACTGGTATTTTCTTGACAGTGGAATCAAATGTTTGAGTAGATCTTAAGTCTTTGCGCGTTGTAGTGGTTTTTCCTAAAAAAAGTTTTAGCTGAAAAAGAATAAATGTCTCCTTCAAGTTATTTTGTTGAAAAGAAGAGATGGTGTTAAATTCAAACAAAAGCCCAAGCAAATATTTGATAAATTGACGAGCGCTTTTGAATTGTCCTTCATATCCACCGCCAGATGACTTTAACTCAATAAATATAACGTGTAGCTGTCTTAGTTTTAGATTGAGATTAAAAATTATAGCATCACAGATCCTATGGTGGTCATGTTCTTTTCCACTTTTTAACAGGGGAGATATGCCAGAGACTTGGCATTTTTTGCACTTCTTATTATTTAGAATTTTGTCTGGCATGAAACAAATCCAGTCACCGTTAGAAATGTCTATTGTGATTTCTTTTAAGGTTGCCGAGGCATCGTTTTCTTTTATCAGAATTAATGTATCCTTGTCTCCAGAGTAATCGCATTTAGTCAAAATTGATTTCAGTTTTGCAAGATCTGAATCAAAAGGGCTGACTTGTTTCATGCAGTGGTTCCTGATAGAATTTCTTCTTGAACAAGATTCATTTTTTCAATTGTAGTATCAAAAGTATCTACTTCGATGCCACGATCTGGGTAGATTTTTGCTTCTTTTAAGCTGTTTAGTTTTGCAGGTCTTCCTTTTGCACCTCGTTCCTTTTGTTTGCAGGTTATGAATAACTTTACCTTGGTGTGATCTAACTTTTCTTCGTCTTTATAGCCATGTCTCTTTAAAAAAAGTTTAATGTTTTTTGATTTAGCATTAAGCATATTAAGCATAATTAGGGTGTTTAGCTCTTTTATTATATAATCGCTATGAGTAGTCATAAACACTCTTATACCGCAATTAACGAGTTGAGAGGCTAAGCGAGCAAAGGCTCTTTGATTGATTGGGTGCAGATTAAGTTCTGGTTCATCAATCATCAAAATATCGCCAGATTTTGCGCGGCAGCGAAGATAAAATCCCATATTTAATAAGGCTCTTACTGCGCTTGAAGATTCCGACATGGAAAGTCTTGGTTTTTGAGCCCCTTTGGGTTGATAATATAATCCTTTTCCCCTGATAATTTTATATGATCCCCCGATAACTTCTTCAAATGACGTCAGTATTTCAGGATGCTGCGTGGCTAATGGGCTAGTTGTTTTATCAACATCTTCAATGCGTCTTACGAAATCAACATTATCCCGCACTGGTACTGGATAAGAGTTGTCTCGCATTGCTTCAAATAAACGAAAAGGATTGCGCAGTATGCTATCATTTTTTTTATCTTGTTGTCCATGTTGTCCAAGGGCTTCAACGAGACGAGTGCGAGCAAAATCAAGTTCTCTATAAAATATAGCTGCTCCAGTCCTTTCTGTGCTGGCTATAAAAACATCTCCAAAATATGGAGCAAAAACTATGTCAGCTATGGCATCAATTATAAAATCAGTTATGCCATATCTTTTAAATTGTTCTTTCATGCTGGCCTGATCCGAAATTAAGATCTCTAACATTGGAGAGTTAGGTTCCTTTCTGATGGTAGCTATAATTTTTTCTCCAGTACCCTTTATCGCTCTGTGATATGGTGATTCTTTGAAAGAAATTTCAGAAGTAATGGATACCTTGATTACTGATTTTGCGAATAGCTCTGCTCTTGAGGAAAATATTCGAGGTAAGTGCGAAACGTATTGCTTAGATAAGCGCTCAAAATATTTATTGATTTTACCAGAAAAGATCTCGGAAATATCGATTTGATTGGTAGAATTCTTTAATATTTTATGAACATCTTCTTCTATCTCAGAGGACAGAAGCTGTCTCCAGCTGCGAAGAAATCCGTAAATGGCATAAGTAACGTAAGTTTTGCCGGTATTATTTTCTCCACACAGAATTGTTAAGTCTGCTAAATCTATATTAGCTTCATCAATCAGACCTATTCTTTTAAATTCGAATTTCATGATTTGCTCCAAATCAACTAATTATTAAATTATTCCTATCTTTCTAGACTGTAAACCTTTCCCAAAACGCGTCAGTCAATTGCGGAAGCGCCGAATTAATCTCCACCATCTCATCCATCTTGCCATTGCAGTGTAAAACTAAATCGCAGCCCGCAGATAAAATCGCTTTCGACTTCTCAGCGAAATTGCCTTTCAAGGCCTTCATTGAAACGTCGTCGCTCATTAAAATATTTTCAAAACCAATTTCTTCGCGAATCAATTTAATGGCGCTAAATGAAGTTGTGGTGCAGTTTAGTTTGTCGATTGCGGTGAATAAAATATGCGCCGTCATTGCAAATTTTTGGTCGCGCAATTTGGTGAAAGTTATGAAGTCAGTTTTGCGTAATTCTTCCAAGTCGCAATCAACAACTGGCAATTCTAAATGGCTGTCTGAGGTGCCGCGGCCGTGGCCTGGGATATGTTTAATTACTGGATAAACTCCTTCGCTTAAAAGCCCTTCACAAACTTTTTGACCTAAATCCGCAACTTGCAAAGCATCTTTGCCGTAGGCGCGGTCACCAATTACGGCGTGGGTTTTTTCGGTTAAAATATCAAGCACTGGCGCGCAATCTACGTTGAAACCAACTTCGACCAATTCGCGGGCGATTTCTTGAAAATTTTTGAAAAGTTCAACGCGCGCTTGTTCATGATTTTGTTGGTAAAGATCGGCAAAATATTGCCCCGCTGGATAGGTCTTCCATTCAGGAGATTTAAGGCGTGCTACGCGTCCGCCTTCTTGGTCAACCAACATCAAAACTTCGCCACCCATTAATTCACGAAGTGAGTCGGTAAGTTTTTTTACCTGCGATTTATTTTCAACATTGCGAGCAAAAAGAATAAAACCAATCGCGCCATTTTTAGAGAAAAAATATTTTTCTTCGTCAGTGAGGGTGGTGCCAGTAACTCCGTAAATTACTGGTTTTCTGGCGTGTTTATTTTGCGAAATTTTGTGAAGCAAAGACATAAAATTTACAAAATTCCTTTTGTTGAGTTAATCGCATCCTTCTTTCTTTCGTCAATTGTGATTGCTTGGCGAAGAGCGCGCGCTGTGGCTTTGAAGCAAGATTCGATGATGTGGTGGTTGTTGAGTCCGTAAAGATTTTCAATGTGTAAATTGCAGCCCAAGCTTTGTGCGAAAGCGAAAAACCATTCGCGGAAAAGTTCGCAGTCCATTTCGCCAATTTTGTCGCGTTTAAATTCGCAGTTAAAAATTGGGTAAGCGCGACCAGATAAATCGATTACGGCGCGAGTTAGAGTTTCGTCCATTGGAATGTAAGAATGGCCAAAACGAGTAATGCCTTTTTTATCACCCAATGCTTGCTTAACAACTTCACCAATTGCCAGAGCGCAATCTTCGGTAGTGTGATGAAAATCGATGTGCAGATCACCTGCAACTTCCACCGAGATGTCAATTAAACTGTGGTGCGAAAGTTGCTCAATCATGTGATTTAAAAAACCAATGCCGGTATTTACGCTAAATTGACCGGTGCCGTCGAGATTTACTTCAACTTTGATTTTGGTTTCTTTGGTGTTGCGTTCGATTTTGGCTTGGCGCATGTGCTTTCTTAAAGTGGTAAGTGGTGAGTGGTGAGTGGTGAGAATTTTTAGATTCTTACCGAAACCGCTAACCGTTAATTAGAAGTTGGTGGCAGGTAGTGAGTTGGAAGTATTTTTGCTTACTACTTAACACTCACCACTTACCACTAAAAAAATTTTATTTTAAATTTTTTTCCACAAAATCCCAATTCACCAAGTGATTTAGGAAAGTGTCAATGTAAGTAGGGCGAGCATTTTGAAAATCTAAGTAGTAAGCATGTTCCCAAACATCCATTGTCATCAAAGGTTTAGCGTTTGAAGTTAGTGGGGTTTCAGCGTTACCAGTTTTAGTAACTTTCAATTTGCCATCTTCCAAAACTAACCAAGCCCAGCCTGATCCAAATTGAGTTGCGCCGGCATTTTTAAATTCCAAAACGAAATTTTCGTAAGAACCAAAATCAGATTCGATTTTAGCTAGAACAGTCCCGGTTGGTTTGCCGCCGCCATTTGGCTTCATTGAATTCCAGTAGAAAGTGTGATTCCAAACTTGTGCAGAATTGTTGAAAATTCCGGCTTTGGTTTTGTCGGCGTGAGAAATTTTAATGATTTCTTCCAAAGATTTTCCTTCAAGTTCGGTGCCGGCAATCAAGTTGTTCAAGTTAGTTACGTAAGCTTGGTGATGTTTGCCGTAGTGGAAATTAATAGTATTTTCTGAAATGTGAGGAGCTAGAGCGTTTCTCGCGTAAGGCAAGTTTGGCAATTCGATTTTTTGCATTTTTTCTCCGAGATTTTTAGGTTGAAAAGAAGAGTTGCCAGAAAATTTCAACTTGCACGAAGCAAGAAGAAAAGCGGCGGAAAGAAAGCTTGTTTTGATGAATTTTCTTTTTGACATTTGCATGCTTCGCAACTTAATTTTCGAGCTTTCCCAAGTCAATTATTCAATGTAAGTATGTCGAAAATTTCTGCTGTAATTGTGGCGCACAACGAAGAAAAAAAAATCGCCGACTGCCTAAAAAGCCTGAGATTTGTTGATGAAATTGTTGTGGTGCTGGACAAATGCACTGACGGCACCAAAGAAATTGTGCAGAAATTTACCGACAAAATAATTGAAGGCTCATGGCACATTGAAGGCGCAAGACGCAATGTAGCACTTTCTGCCGCAAGCCACGATTGGATTTTGGAAGTTGATTGTGACGAAAGATTTTCTTCTGAACTTGCTGCTGAAATTTTAGAAATTGCCAAAAATTCAAAACCTTGCGCGGCGAAGGGTTCAATTGATAATTTTGTGGGCAAGCGTTTGGTAAAATTCGGCTGGCTTAGAACTGTAGCGCCTTTGGAGCGCGAATATTTTACCTTTCGGGGCTTAAAAAAATATCACGAAGATCGCGAAATTCACCCGACCTACGATTTGAAAGCCGAAGTAAAAATCTTAAAAAATTCTCTCACCCATTTAATGGATGACGACGTCGCCGACACCATCGCGCGTTTCAACCGTTACACTACTTGGCGCGCTAATGACATGGTGGCAAATGGCAAAATTAAAGGTGGGTTTTTTAAAAATATTGTCGATTTCAAGCTGAGGTTTTTTAAATCTTTTGTTGTGAAAAAGGGTTACAAGGAAGGCGCGCTAGGATTTTTAATCGCAATCTTGGCGGGGCTTTATCCGCTGGTTTCTTACCTAAAAGCTTTAGAGAGAAAAATATGAAAATAGTAAACATCATTCTCACTTCACAAAACGGCGGAGCTGAGCAGGCATTTCTTGATTATTCAAGCGCACTAAAAAATTTGGGTCACGAGGTTGTGGCCATTTTAAAAACCGATGCACCTTACGCAGCTGAGGTTGAAAAGCTCAAGATCTTCGTCAAAAAAACCGATAATAAATTTGGCTATTACGATTTTCTCGCTGTCAAAAACATCCAAAAAATTTTAGAAGAAGAAAAAGCCGACATTGCAATTTCTCACATTGGGCGCGCCACAGTTTTGACTCGCAAGGCGATCAAAAAAATTAAAGGCAAAAAAGTTTTTCAAATTGCAGTTAATCACAGCGGCAATGTGAAGCGCTCAATTGGCGCGGATATTGTGCTTTCGGTGAATAAAAGAATTTTCTTCGACACTGTAGAATCAGGTCAAAACGAAGAGCGCAGTTTTGTGATCCCCAACGCAATTGATTTAAGCGATGCGCTTGAAGCTAAGCCAAAAGCTAGTTTGCAGGATAAAGAAAAAATCGTCATTGGCACAATCGGCAGGCTTGATCGCAGCAAAGGTTTTGATTACGCGATTAAAGCGCTGAAAAATTTAGAGAAAATTTCTGACAAAAACTTCGTTTTAAAAATTGCTGGAGATGGTTACTACGAGCCGGTTCTGTGCGACTTGGTGAAGCAATTGGGCTTAGAAAACAAAGTAGAATTTTTGGGCTGGATCAAAAACAAAAAAGAATTTTTCGACTCAATCGATATCTTTTGTTTACCGTCAAAAAACGAACCTTTCGGCATTGTGATTCTTGAAGCAATGAAGTTCGCCAAGCCAATAATTTCAACTGACGCCGACGGTCCGCTAGAAATTTTAACTAACGAACTTGATTCGCTAATGGTTGATTTGAGTCCGCAAAACAACGTGGAAGAACGCATTGCTAAAGCGGTTGTGAGGATTGTTAACGAGCCAGAATTAATGAATAAAATGGTGAGCAACGCTTCGCAAAAATTGCGGGATAAATTTTCTTACAAAGCTTTGGAGAAGAGGTTGGCAGATATTGTGGGGAAGGTTTAGTTATTGACGTGACTGAGCACCTAATAATTTTTTTGTTGTTAGGAGATGAATAAAGCTCTTCAATAGCGGTTGAGGCATTTTGCCTTTTTTTATTAGAATTCCGTAGGTCATTTTGGGGAAATAATTAGTTAAAGGCCTTCCAACCAAGCCACTCTCTTCTTCATCTTCAAGGACGATGCTGGAAATTATCGCAACTCCAATATCAGCCTTCACAAATTTTTTTAAAATTTCCCAATCTGACATTTCGAATTCAAAACTAGTTTGAAGTCCGTGGGCTTTAATAATTTCTTCAAAAGCTGGTAGGGTGATTAGTTTTGGATCAATGCGCACTAGTTCAAATTTTGCGATATCTTGCAAAATCAGGTTTTTCTTTTTGGCAAGAGGATGATCTTTTCGGGTTAATAAAATGGGCTGGTAGTTTACAATTGGAAAAAAATCTAAATCGTCTGGAACCTCTCCCTCATTGATTGGGTAGATGAACATATCAATCTCGTCGTTGGTGAGTCTTTCGATGCAATCGGCTTTAGATAAATTTCTGATTTTGAATTTTGTAGTTGGGTGTTCGTCTTTGAATTTCTTAATAAATTTCGGTAGAATGTAAGAAATTCCCACGTGGTTGCTGGCTAGATCGATAGTGTTATTATTGCGATTTTGTACATTTTTGATGAAGCTTTCAAACAATTCATCAAGCCCGTGAATATAGTGAGCAGATTGTGCATACAAAGTTTTTGCCGATGCGGTGAGTGTGATTTTTTGTTTTTCGCGGATGAAAAGTTTTACTCCTAAATCTCTTTCTAGCGATTGAATTTGCAGCGTTACGGCAGCTTGAGTTAGCCCCATTTTTTTTGCTGCTTTCGAAATGCTTTTAGTCTGAACGGTGTAGTAAAAACCCTTGAGCTGCTGGATGCGGTTGCGTTTGTAGTAGAATTGTTTGAGAGGCATATGAGTTTATTTTATGATGTTATAAGTTTTTCAACTCATTTGGAATTGCAGCCATCATAAAGCAATTTTCTTGTGGAGAGATTTTTAATTTTTTTGGCGGTGAGTCATTTTTAGAAAATCATCATCTGTCAATAATCTTATCTTCTGCGTTCAAAAAATTTCTTAAAAAATCGAAACTTCTCCAGCCCTTCTTCTCCATCTCTCAAGATATGAGCTGTCTTGATCCACAGCACTGTTCCACCTAAAATAATCACCGCAATATTCTTAAAAATCATCGGAACATTTCCAATCATAAATCCAAAAATCAGCCAAAAGATCACGCCAAAAATCGAGAAGAAATACATCCAAAATGAGATCCCTTTCGTGTCTTTAGTTTTAATAGTTTTGATTGCTTGAGGTATGTAACCAAGCATGGTGAAGAAGGCGGCGATTGAGGCGATGATGTCTGGTGTTGTCATAAAATTATCTTTCTTGTGACGTAGGTTTTTTATTACTAATGCCTTGATTTGTGGGAATTGACAGATCCCATTTCTCATCTCTTTCAGTGGAAGAGAAAACGGTGGCGCTTTCCAGAAAGCCCATTGGTAAAGTGCCAGATTGTAAGGATTTTATTAAGTTTACTCCCTCTCTGGGGTGAATACTCATGCATACAAAGTCTCCATGAAACCTATGATGAGTGTAGGGGGGAAAGTTTAGGATCGTGATAGAGTTTTCAGGGAAATCTAAATGTACTTCACAATCTTTTCTAAGGTCTGGGTTTTCAGTAATGCCACAAAAATTTAAAGTTACTCCAGCGGGTTTTTTTGTAGTTATAATTAACAAGCTTCTTTCTCCAGGGTGGTAATGCATTGCAGTAGTTTTGTCGCGGTAATAGTCCTCACTCTCAAAGTTCATAAGTGTGCCGCTGCTTCTATTGTATTCAGTGGGTTTGTAGACTTTGGATGTTACTTCTTCATAAAAAGTTTCTTTTTCATGGTCGTTAAAAATTCTTCTTTGTAGCTCTATGGATAATCTCTTGATGTCGTCTTTAGATACTTGAGATAGGACATCCATAGAATATCTTTTTATATTTTTTTCGTGATCTACGACCTCGGTTAATTCACATGCTGCATATGCAAATGCTTCTTCTGGGTTTTTTGCCTCAATGGAAAATGGTACATGATTTTTGATTTCTAGTATTCCAAGTGATCTTTCGGGAATAGTCAGCTCATGCTTTAGTAAGTCTTTCGGTCTAACCTTCTGTGAAGGAGCTTTTCCCAAATCTCCAAAACGAAAAATCATTCCATCTACGGAAGATAGCATCAGAGAGCTAACTTTATCATTTTCACTTAGCTCTACGTCCATTGCGCTACTCTGCATAATTTTAGGATCTCGTAAATCAATCGCAGTTGCGCCAGTCAAAAAAGGTTTGGGTTTCAATCTTTGTGCAAATTTTTGTGAAATATATTTATCGGCGTCTGCAATATGGGTATATTTTGCTACGGAATCAGGATTGTCGAATTTGGATATTGAAATTCGTCTACTGTAAATCTCTGCCAAACCTGCTTGAGTACTATCAAGAAAGCTTCTGACTAGGGGATTAGTATATCTTTTAGGGACGAGTCTGCTCATTTAAAAAATCTTAATTTATCCAGCTGAAATTAAAGCTCTGATGGAATTGAGGTGGGTTTGCAGTTGAGGTTAATTCTTGTAAAAGGGATGTAAAAAATTTTCAACAAACCTTCCAAATAAACCAATAAAAGCTATTTTGATGATAACTTTTTTTAATAAGACCATAAGAAGCTTTGATTATAACTAATTTGCGCTTTTCTGCTTCATCATATTTTTTGTCAAAACGATTTTTAACAAAATTTTTTGATAAATGAAAGCAATCGCAATTAAAAAACATAGCCACCACTTCCTACTCGAGCTAGTCGCGGAAAAACTTTTTAAAGTTGCGAAAAGTGAAGCGGTGGTGCCTATAAATAATGTTGTTCCAAATAAGCAGCTACAAATCGCCAAGATATCAAACCCAGAATCTCATGAGCATTTCTCCAACTCCGAATTCCTCTTTGCAATCGTCCATGAACTAAAAACGCCACTTAACGCAATACTTGGTTTTGCTGATGTTTTGGGTGATGAAATTTCTAATCCATCGTCGCAAAAAGATGCTTTAAGCTGCGTTGCTGAAATCAAACAGGCCGCTTCCGACATGAATGAATTGATCCATGACATCTTGGATGTGGCGCAGAATTCTTCGGGGAATTTTTCGGTGGATTTGTCACGCGCAATTGATTTGCGTGATA